>JACDGQ010000207.1 GCA_013821615.1 Planctomycetota bacterium | reverse complement strand
CTCTCCCCCTCCTGCCTTCCCCTTCCCCCCTCCCTCTCCCTGCTAAGCCCCTCGCCGCTCCCGTCTCACGCACCTGCCCCAGGGCCATGGACATGGGTCCCTGAAAACTTCCATGCCGCCCTTTGCGGATTCGCGGATCCTGGGTTACAGTTGCTGCGGACCTCCACCAGAACCGCGTGCGGGCTTTGACAGGCCTGAAATCGTAGTTCATGGTCAACCAGGGATGTCCCGACTCCAGGAGTGGACCGTGCTTCAGCCCAGGCCCCTTCGCAACGGATGGCGAATCGGCAGCGTCCGGTTCAACCCGGCGCACGCGTGGCGGAGCGCCGTACCCGCCCCTGAAGCCAGCAGACCCGCACGCGCGCTGGCGACCGCCCCATGATCCTCATCAACCTCCTCCCGCCCGAGCTGCGGCGGCGCCAGGGTGGCGTCAGCCCGATGTTCATGAGCGTGGTCGGCGGCGGCGTCGCCGCGCTGCTGCTCGTCGGCATGTTCTCCTACGTCCACTGGGGTCGCATCCCCAACGCCCGGGCGATCAAGGAGGCGAAGGAGGAGGAGCTCGCCAAGAAGAAGGCCGAGGCCGCGCAGGTGCTCGCGCTCGAGGCGCAGATCGCCGAGTTCAAGCAGCGCCGCAACGTCATCGTCGGTCTGCTCGCGAAGAAGGTCTACTGGGCGCGTACCATCGATGACTTCGCCAACCTGCTCGGCGGCACCTGGACGGTTCCGGGCTTCGACGTGCGCTGCCTCGACCTCACGATCACCGAGGGCGGCGGCGGCCCGGTCGACCGCACCGGCGAGGGCGAGGCCACGGTCTCGTTCATCGTCAACTGGAAGTACAAGCTGGTCGGCAAGGAGCGCCAGCAGGCCGGCGACTACATCCAGTCGTTCTTCGCGACCATCAAGGCCAGCCCCTTCTGGAGCCAGCAGGGCTTCGTCGGCAGGCCCGAGGACACCTACAAGGGTGACCAGCCGAAGCAGAATCTCGACATCCAGCGCGTGGTGATCGAAGGCCCGCTGCAGTGGCAGCGCGTCAAGATCATCAAAGACAAGACCCTGGCAGGGCGGTGACCATGGCTGCGCGCTCCTTCAAGGATCTCAACAAGCACCAGCAGCTCGCCATCCTGGTGGCCGTGCCGGTGCTGGTCTGCGCGACCCTGGGCTGGTTCATCTACGGCGACCTGGGCGTGCTCGGGCGTGATCCCGACGACCACCTGCCGTCCTTCGTGCACCGCGAGCTGCCCGACAGCCTCTACACCCAGATCGGCGAAACCGACAAGGAGATCGCCACTCAGGTGCTGATCTGCCTGCGCCGCGAGGCCCGCGAGAAGGAGCTCAAGGCGCTCCAGGGCGAGATCGCCCAGGCGCGCGAGCGCCTGCCGCTGGAGAGCGAGAAGGCCGAGATGCGCAAGATGATCGAGCAGCTCGCACGCGACATCTCCAGCGACATCGGCAAGGTCGCGGTGCTGTCCGTGCGCATCGATGAGGGCGGCGCCGGCGGTCGCGGCGGTGCCGGGGCCGGCGCCGAATACCAGACCGTCACCTACCAGACCAGCATCTCCGGCGACCTCAACGGCATCATCAAGTACATCGACCTGATCGAGAAGAACCTGCGCTTCATGACGGTCAACTCGATCGCCATCAAGCCCGGCGCCATGGGTACCGACCCCGAGACCCACAAGCTCACGCACGGCTCCCACGCGGTGCAGATGAACATCGTCACCTACACCTACAATCCGGCGCTCCAGGCCGGCGGCGGGAGGTAAGCCATGCGCCATCCCCGTCTGCCCGCGCTCTTCGCCTGCGCCCTCGCCTGCGCTTGCGCCCGTCCGGCCCAGGCCGGCGACGCGCCTGCGCCCGCTCCGGCCAAAGCCGAGCAGACCGCGCTCGGCCAGCTCGCCGACGAGGAGCGCTGGACCTTCGATCCGCACCTCGGCCGCATCGACACCTTCTACGACCTCGAAGCCGAGCTGGTGCTGCGCAAGCTCGACGAGGCCGGCACCGCCGCCGAGGCGCGCGGCGGCCAGGTCGTGCGTCCGGCCGCCGGCGACGACCAGGCCGAGCAGGCCATGGAATGGAGCCGCCGCGAGCTCACCCGCGTCGAGGCCTTCGTCTTCGCCCGCAAGTGGGACGACGCCATCAAGGTCAGCGACGAGATCCTCAAGATCCTGGCCCGTTACAGCGAGAACCCCGCGGTCGCGACCATCATCACCAAGGTCAAGGGTTACCGCTCGCAGGCCGAGGAGGCCAAGATCTACGAGGAGGCCCAGGCGCGCTTCGACGCGCTCGGCCTCAAGGTCGAAGGCATCCTGTGGTCTTCGACCGGCAGCCTGGCGGTGATCGGCGGCGAGCCGCGCGCGCGCGCCGTCAACGAGCGCGTCAAGGACTGCGTGATCATCAACATCGACACCAACCGCGTCGACTTCCTGTTCCACTACAACCGCCGCCGTTTCGAGTTCCAGCGCTACGTCGGCGAGGATGTGGCCGCCAAGCCCGCATCCCGCTAATCCGTAACCAGCACCCGCACCGCACGACAGCGAGCCCTCTATGCACCTGCGCCATCTCGTGATCACCAGCCTCGCGGCCATCTCCCTCGGGGGGATCGGCGCCGGCGCCTACGGCGCCGACACCCCGCCCGACGCCGGCGGCGCGTCCATGAGCATCGAGACCAGCGACAAGCCGCTCGAGGTCGTGCTGCAATGGATCAGCCGCCGCGCCGGCGTGAACCTGGTATGCAACGCTCCCGACCAGCCGCGCGTCACCCTGCGCCTGGTCAACGTCACCTGGCAGGAGGCCGTGCAGCAAATCGCCGCGCGCTACGACCTGGTCATCGAGAAGCACAGCGAGCGCGTGTGGGAGCTGACCCGCCCGCCCAAGGTGCGCATGGAGTTCCAGGACGCGCGGCTCACCGTCGTGCTCGAGGCCCTCGCCCGCCAGGCCAACGTCAACATCGTCATCAGCGACGACATCGACGCCAACCGCCGCCTGACCATGACCCTCAACGGCGTGCCCTGGCGCGAGGCGCTCGACGTCATTGTGCGCGCCACCGGCTACGCCTGGGTCGAGCAGGAATACCAGATCATCCGCGTGGTCTCGAAGGACAAGCTGCAGAAGGACCTGCACACCCAGATCTTCCACCTCAACTACTCCAACGCCAAGGAGCTCAGCACCGAGGTGCAGAGCTCGCTGAGCGCCGACGGCAAGGTGGTCGTCGACGCGCGCAGCAACAGCCTGATCCTGACCGACACCCCGCCCGCCCTGGAAGCCGCCGCACGCATCATCCAGGTGCTCGACGGCCGCACCCGCGAGGTGCAGATCGAGATGAAGTTCGTCGAGTTCTCGAACAGCGACGCCCAGCGCCTCGGCTTCGACCCGATCAACATGAGCTTCAACGTCAAGGACATCGGCAACCTCGCGACCAGCTTCACGCCTTTCAACGACGTCTTCGGCGGTGGCGTGAACTACACCAACCACCAGGGCGGCACCACCCCGAACGTGCCGACCGCCAACGGCCAGCTCACCGCCGACTTCGCCTTCGAGGCGATCTCGACCCTGGGCAGCACCGAGATCCTGCAGGCGCCGCAGGTCCTGACCCTGGACAACACCGCGGCCAAGATCCGCATCGGTCAAGAGATCCACTACGCCGAGACCACGGTGACCCAGGACACCAACGGCAACCCGATCATCACCCTGAAGGAAGCCTCGAGCAGCCCGGTGAAGGACGGCATCACCATCACCGTGACGCCGCACATCACCACCGACGGCTTCATCTCCATCGAGCTCGCCGCGCTCAACGAGAAGGCCACCCTGGTGACCTTCACCAACGGCAAGGCCACCACCGCCGGCGACTTCGCGGCGATCAAGCTGCCGACCAAGGACAGCACCGAGCTGAGCACGGTGATCATGGTCGCCGACGGCAAGACCGGCGTGATCGGCGGCATCCTCCAGAACAAGAGCGTCGAGGAGAACCGCCAGATCCCGCTGCTCGGCTCGATCCCCGGCCTCGGTTGGCTGTTCAAGAAGCGCACCGAGAGCGTCGACCAGAAGAACCTCACCATCTTCATCACCCCGCGCATCATCCCGCTCACCGACAAGAGCGACATGGACGAGCCGCGCCGCCGCCTGCGCGAGCGCATCTCCGGCCTCGACCTCAAGCCGGTCGCCGCACCGAGCGAGCAGAAGAACGGGCTGACGCCGGAGCCGTGATTGGGACGGCTGACGGCTGACGGCTGACGGCTGATGGCTGACGGCTGACGGCTGACGGCTGACGGCTGACGGCTGACGAAACCGGCGCTGCGCGCCGGTTTCGTCGTTTTCAGAGGTTTGTTCCAACTCCGCAGTCAGTGGCGACCATGGTCGCGAGCTGTCAGCCGCCAGCCGCCAGCCGCCAGCCGGGCCCGGCCCCCGGGCCCAGGGCTTGTGGTCCCACGGCCCAGCCCCTAGCATGCCAGCTTGCCCGGCGAGGCAGCGTGCGCGGTTGCGCACCCCCGCCAGGGCCCGCATCGGCGGCTCCCCACGGGTGAGCCGCCACCAATTCCGGTGGTTTTCCATGGGTTCTCACATCCTGATGAATGTCGTCGACGAGCAGGAACTGCGCGTCGGCGTCATCCGCGACGGCAAGCTCGAGGCGCTGATCCACGAGCGCATCGGCGAAGGCCAGCACCTCGGCAACATCTACAAGGCGCGCGTCGCCAACGTCGAGCCCAGCCTCGACGCCGCCTTCCTCGACCTCGGCGCGGGCAAGAACGGCTTCATCCACATCGACGAGGTCATCCATGCCAAGGGTGGCGGTGCGCGCATCGAGCAGGCGCTGCACGCCGGCCAGGAGATCATCGTCCAAATCACCAAGGAGGCGATCAAGGACAAGGGCCCGTGCGTGAGCATGTACCTGAGCGTGCCCGGCCGCTACCTGGTGATGATGAACTCCGAGCAGGCCAAGGGCGTGTCGAAGCGCATCGAGGACCCGGCGGTGCGCAAGCGCCTCAAGGGCATCCTCTCGACCTTCGAGCCGCCCGAGGGCATGGGCTTCATCGTGCGCACCGCCAGCGCCGACCGCCGCGACGACGAGATCCGCCTCGATTACGAGTTCCTCAAGCGCCTGTGGGCCGAGATCCTCGCCCTGCAGGGCCGCGCCCGCGCGCCCTTCTGCCTCTACCAGGAGGCCGACGTGGTGGTGCGCACCCTGCGCGACCTCGCCAGCGCCGACGCCCAGGCCATCGTCATCGACGAGGAGAAGCTCTACGACGAGGCGCGCGCCTTCGCCCAGGTCTTCATGCCCGAGCTGTGCGACCGCATCCAGCTGCACCGCGAGGAGCTGCCGCTCTTCACCTTCTACGGCCTCGAGGACCGCGTCGCGACCATCTACGAGCGCAAGGTCCAGCTGCCCTCGGGCGGCACCATCGTCATCGAGCAGACCGAGGCCCTGGTCTCGATCGACGTCAACAGCGCGCGCAACCGCGACGCCGGCGACGTCGAGACCACCGCGCTGATGACCAACCTCGAGGCGACCCAGACCATCGCCCAGCAGCTGGTGCTGCGCGACCTCGGCGGCCTGATCATCATCGACTTCATCGACATGGAGGACCGCGAGCACCAGAAGCTGGTGCAGCTCGCCCTGCGCCGCGCGATGATCGCCGACAAGGCCAAGATCCAGGTCGGCCCGCTGTCGCGCTTCGGCCTGGTCGAGATGACCCGCCAGCGCACCCGTCCCAGCCACAAGCTGCTGGCCTCGACCGAGTGCCCGTACTGCACCGGCACCGGCTCGATCAAGACCACCGAGACCTTCGAGATCGATTGCATGCGCGCGGTGCGCCAGGCGCTCTCCGGCAAGAACCTCTCGCGCCTCGAGGTGGTGGTGCCGCAGGACCTCGCCCTGACCGTGCTCAACGCCCGCCACCGTGAGCTCCACGAGCTCGAAGAGCGCAGCGACTGCCGCATCGTCTTCACCGCCGACGGCCAGATCAAGGCGCGCGAGTTCCGCCTGGTGCCGACCGCGCGCAAGGGCGAGCGCCGCGACCGCGGCCAGCACCCCGTCCGCCCCAGTCTGCTCGCGCCGCTGATGGTCGAGCAGGCCAAGGCCATGACCCTGGCCAAGGAGCTGGCGGCGATGAAGCCCGACGACCTCGAGCGCGAGCTCGAGGAGGGCAGCGCCTCGCCCCAGGTGCAGGCGGCGGCCCAGGCCGCTGCGGCCGCCGTGGCCGCGGCGGCCACCCC
>JACDGQ010000206.1 GCA_013821615.1 Planctomycetota bacterium | reverse complement strand
TCCTTCTCCCCTCCGCGCCTCCGCGCCCTCCTGTTCTATCCCGTTCTCCGCAGCGTTCCGCTCAACCGTACGCGCCGAACTGCTCGAGGCTGCGCAGGTCCGCGCCGTTGAAGACGCGGATGTCGGCGATGCCGTGGCGGATCATCGCCAGGCGCTCCAGACCCAGGCCGAAGGCGAAGCCCTGCCACTCCGCGGGATCGATGCCGCCGGCTTCCAGGACGCGCGGGTGGATCATGCCGCAGCCGAGCAGCTCGACCCAGCGCGCGAAGCGGCTGCCGGGTTCGGCGCTGGTCAGGCGCACGTCGACTTCGAAGCCGGGTTCGACGAAGGGGAAGAAGCTCGGGCGCAGACGCACCTCGACATCGTCGCGGCGCAGAACCGCGGTGAGCATGGTGCGGATGGTGCCGATCAGATGCGCGACGGTGATGTCGCGGTCGACCACGAAGCCCTCGACCTGGGTGAAGGTGTTGTCGTGGGTGGCATCGACCGCCTCGTAGCGGAAGACCTTGCCGACGACCACGCGGCGGAAGGGCGGCGTGAGCTTGCCGAGCCCGACCTGCTGGTAGGTGCGGCTCTGCACCGAGCTGGTGTGGGTGCGCAGCAGGCGCTTCTCGGCGGCGCCGGGCAGGTCGAGCCAGAAGGTGTCCTGGCTGTCGCGCGCGGGGTGGTCGGGCGGGATGTTCAGGCGGCCGAAGTTGAACTCGTCGGCCTCGATGTGCGGACCGTCGACCACCGCGTAGCCCATGCTGGAGAAGATGCGCTCGACCTCCTCCGCGACCTGGCTGAGTGGGTGGACGCTGCCGACCGGGCGCGGCCGTTCCGGCAGGGTGAGGTCGATGGGGACATCGGTCTCGGCGCTCGAGACGCGCGCCTGGGCGTCCACCAGCGCGGCCTTGAGCGCCTCCATGACGGTGTTGAAGAGCGGTCCGAGCTGCCGCTTCTCCTCCGGGCTGGCGGCGCCGAAGCCCTGCTGCAGCGCCTTGATGCGTCCGCTGCGGCCCAGCCAGGCGACGCGCACGGCCTCGACCGCGGCGGCGTCGGTGGCGGCGGCGAAGGCCGCCAGGGCCGCGGTCTGCGCCTGTTCCAGCTCGTCCTGCAAGGCCATGGACATCCTCTCCCGTGGGGGCCGGCAGGGTAGGCCGCGTGCGGCAGCGCGCAACGAGCGGGCCCCCACGCGCATTGCGCCCCAGCCCCACCCCCCTACCCTGCGCCGACCCTGGATCCGTCGCCGCCTGGACGGACCCGCCACCGCGCTCCCATCTGATCCCTCAGGCAGATACGCAGGAACCCCGCCGTGCTCGCCATCCCCAGCCCGCTCATCACCCAGATGCAGGACCACGCCCGCGCGTGCTATCCCGACGAAGGCTGCGGACTGCTCTTCGGGATCGCGGAAGCCGCCGGCCTGCGTGCGACGCGCTGCGTGCCGCTCGACAATCTCGCCAATCGCCTGCACGCCATGGACCCGGTCGAATATCCACGCACTGCACGCGACGCCTTCAGCGTCAACGAAGCGAAAATGGGGCGGCTGGTGCGCGAGGCCGAGGCCGCCGGTGAGCGCTGGCTGGCCTTCTTCCACAGCCACATTGACTGCGGGGCGTATTTCAGCGCGGAAGACCGCAAATACGCTGCTCCGGATGGCGTGCCGGTGTACCCCGGGCTGCTGCAGATCGTCATCGACTGCCAGCCGGACCGCATCGTCGAGGCCAAGTCCTTCAGCTGGGACGGCGCGGACTTCGCCCTGGTCCAGAGCTACCCGGAATTCGCCCGGAGCGGCCGCTGATGGTCCGCGTCCTCCACTCCGCACCCCGCATCGCCCCCCTTTCCCAGCCGGACGCCTGAGCAATGGCCCGTTCGATCGAAACCCTGTCCGTCCACGCCGGCGAGCCGCGCGACAAGGCCCACGATTCCCTGGTCACGCCGTTGATCATGGCGACGGCCTACCCGTTTGAGAACACCGACGAGCTGCACCGCTACTTCCGCGGCGAGCACCAGCGCACCGAAGAGTACGGCCGCTACGGCAACCCCACCCAGGAGGTCGCCGAGGCCAAGCTCGCCGCTCTCGACGGCGGCGAGGCGGCGTTGTTGACCTCGACCGGGATGTCGGCGATCGTCACCACGCTGCTGGCGATGGTGAAGCCGGGCCTGCACATCGTCATCACCGCCGACAGCTACCGCAAGACGCGCGTCTTCGTGCGCGAGTTCCTCGCCAAATTCGGCGTCGAGCACACCAGCTGCGAGCCCTCGGTCGCCGGCATCGCCGCGGCGATCACGCCCAAGACGCGCCTGATCATCACCGAGAGCCCGACCAACCCCTATCTGAACTGCATCGACCTCGAGGAGCTGGCCAAGCTGGCGAAGGCGCAGCGCATCAAGACCCTGATCGACGCGACGCTGGCCACGCCCTACAACCTCAACCCGCTGTCCTACGGCATCGACCTGGTCATCCACTCGGCGACCAAGTACCTCGGTGGGCACAACGACCTGATGGCCGGCGTGGTGGTCGGGCGCACTGACCTGATCCAGGCGATCCGCGACCACCAGGGCATGTTCGGCGCGCTCGCCTCGCCGTTCACCGCGTACATGCTGATCCGCGGCCTCAAGACCTTCGCCGTCCGCATGCGCCACCACAACGAGAGCGGCCTGCGCATCGCCGGCTTCCTCGAGCAGCATCCCAAGGTCGAGCGCGTGTGGTACCCGGGGCTCGCCAGTCATCCCGCGCACGCCATCGCGGCCCGGCAGATGCGCGGCTTCGGCGGTCTGGTCAGCTTCACCGTCAAGGGCGACCTGCCCGCGGGCAGCCGCATGATCGACGCCTGCGAGATCCCCTATCTGGCGCCGAGCCTGGGCGGGCCCGAATCGCTGATCGAGCAGCCGGCGCTGATGAGCTACTATGACAAGACCCCGGCGGAGCTGGTGACGCTCGGCATCCACCCCAACCTCATCCGCATGAGCGTCGGGTTGGAGGGTGCAGACGACCTGATCGCCGACCTCGACCAGGCGTTGGCGAAGGTCTGAGCGGGTCGACCGCGTCCAGGCCGTCAGGTATCAGGGAGCGGCAGGCGGCGCCACCGCGATCGGCGCTGCGACCGCGGCAGGCGGCGAGACCGCGGGGCGCGCCCCGCACACGCCCACACACCAGGCGCGCCACTTCTCGAGCGCGGCGGCGCGGCCGGTCTTGGGCGCCTCTGGCCGGTAGCCGAAAGCCATGGCATCGGCTTTCGCGGGATCCAGCCCAGCCAAAGCGAGCGCGCGCACGCCGCCGTCCTCGTCGTCGAGCGCTTCGACCAGCGTCCAGATCGCGCGGGCGAAGCGATAGGAGCCCTGCAGGTCGATGCGCACGACCTTGCCGAGCCCCGCCGCGATCGCGCGCCGCGCGACGACCGGACGCTTGGGTTCGGCGAGGAAATCGCACAGCGCATCCTGCGCGCCCGGCTGGTCCCACTCGGCCTGCGCGGTGAGGGCGTTCACCGCGAGCTCGCGCATGCCAGGCGACTTCGCGTCAAGCAGCGGCACCAGCGCTGCGACCACGCGTCCGTCGAACATGGTGGTGGTGCAGGTGGTCGCGGCATTGCCGCGCGGCCCGTCCTTGTCGCTGGCCAGACCGGCGAGCACCGCCGGCGCCGCCTGTGGCCCCCCGATCTGCACCACGCGCATCCACGCGGGAGCGGAGGTGAGCATGCGCTTGGCCTTGTCCGCATCGGCGAACTGGTCGATGAAGGCCTGGTCCTCGGCGCCGAGCGCCTGCCGACGGTTGCGCAGCGCGCGCAGGAAGTGGAAGGCGTCTTCCTGGCACGGTTCGCGACCCACCTCATGGGCCAGGTCGCGCATCTCGCGGTAGATGCACTGACAGCCGCGCTTGACGAAGGCCTGCATGTCGACGCGGCACTTCTCGGCGCTCACCGTCTTGTCGAGCTTGCCGGTGATCCAATAGATGTCCGCGACCGTGGCGGGCTCGGCATCGGTCTTCAGGCCGCCCTGCCCGCCGACCCACGTGATCGCGCCGGCGACCAGCTCGGAGTGGTTGGGCGCGTAGCGGTTGAGGAAGAACGAACCGGAGGAATAGCCGTATCCGTACACGCGCCGCGCATCGAGCGGGTAGTGCGCGAGCGCCCAGGTGATGAAGGCGGTGACCGGCGCGTCGTCGGCGTCGGTCCAGCTCGCGGCCTTGGC
Source organism: Planctomycetota bacterium (assembly GCA_013821615.1). Lineage (GTDB taxonomy): Bacteria > Planctomycetota > UBA11346 > UBA11346 > UBA11346 > BOG-1363. The sequence continues at coordinate 2,067 of JACDGQ010000206.1, read as the reverse complement.
CTTCAGACCGACGACCACGTAACCGTCGCGCATGCCCGCCTTCTCGAGGCCGGACACGACCGCGCCGATCAGGCTCCCCGAATCACCGTTCGAACCATGGCAGCATAGGATGAGACCGAGCTTGCCAGGGAGGGGCTTGGCCGGCGAGCGGACCTGGTACTGGATGATCTCCTGACCGGCCTCGTCCTTCAACCACACCTGGCCGCTCTCGGCGGGATCCCGGGGCGTGGCGGCCGGCACGACCGCGCAGGCGCAGCAGAGGAGCAGAATCAACGCGGAGCGCATGGGCGGCCTCATGGGATGGGAATGGCGGGCATCATTCACGGATGTCGGGCCAACCGCAACCTGCGATCCGGGCCCAGTTCGGCCTGCGGGGACTGGACAGACCCGTCCTCCCGCTCACCGTCACCCGTCCATGTCAGAGACGCATCCCCCCGCGCCCACGGCACCAACAGCCGACGCCGCCGCCGAGCTGCGCGCCCCCCTCACCGTCCTGGTCTGCCTCGTTCCACTGGCGGTGACCGGCGAACTGCTGCGCTGGCACGGCTTCGGCATCGGCCAGCAGCAGCTGCTCGCCGACCCCATCCTCGCCCACCTCGGCGGCCTGGTCGGCCTGACCCTGCCGGTGCTGCCGCTGATCGCCCTGATCGTGGGCGCGCTGCTCGCCCAGGTCTTCGGGGGCTGGCCCTGGAAGCCGCCCGCGGCCAGGACCCTGGGCTTCGCCCTGGCGTGGAGCCTGGCCTGGATCGCGGCGCGCGTCGCCTTGGCTGGCGCCTGGCACCGCTTCGGGCCAGACCAGCTCGCTGGCCCGGCCGGCCTGGCGCTGTGCGGCGCCTTTCAGGAGGAGTTGATCTTCCGCGCCCTGCTGCTCGGCGGTCTGGTGCTGCTGCTGCGCACCCTGCACGTGCCCGCCATCCTCGCCGCCGTGGTCGGCTTGGCGGTGAGCGCCCCGCTCTTCAGTCTCGCCCACACCGTCGCGATCAACCACTTCCCCGGCGCCGAACCCTTCGCATGGCCGGTGTTCATCGAGCGCACCGCCGCCGGCGTGCTCTATGGGATCGCCTTCCTGCGCCATGGACTGGCGGTGGCGGTGGGCGCGCACGCCGGCTTCAACACGCTGCGGGTGTTCGCACCGCCGGAATGGCTGGATTTTGCGGGCTGAGGGCTGAGGGCTGAGGACTGAGGGCTGAGGACTGAGGGCTGAGGGCTGAGGGCTGAGGGCTGAGGCCGGCGCTACGCGCCGGCCTCGCACGATGGTGAATGACGGTCAATCGCTGCACACCAAACCATGACCACGGACAAGGAGCCGCCAGCCGCCAGCCGTCAGCCGTCAGCCAGATTCACTCACTCCACCAACGACCACCCATACGTCCGCACCCCCCGATGCCCATCCAGGATCGTCGCGATCCGCCGCGCCGCCTCCGCGTCCTTGGCCAATATGCCGATGAACCCGCCGCCGCCCGCGCCCGCGAGCTTGGCGCCGCAGGACAGGTCGGCGACCGAAGCGATCAGGTCGTCTACCTCGGGATTGCTACAGTGCGGGTCGAGCTGCTGGTGGGCGTGCCAGGTCTCGCGCAGGACGCGGCCGAGGCCGTCGAGGTCGCCGAGCGCGAGACAGCGCTGGCCCTCGCCGGCGAGTTCGACCAGGCGGGTGATGGCGTCGAGCACGCGCCGGTCACGCTGCAGGTAGCGCGCGACCACGATCTGCAGCACGTTCTTGGCGAGGCGCTCCTGGCCGGTGAAGGTGATGACCAGGCGCTGCTCCAGCTCCTGGCGCACCCCGGCGATCAGCGGCACCTGCTCGACCGTGATGCGCAGCGGCCGCGTCGGCACGCTGGTGATGCACTTGACCCCGGGATAGAGCCCGCCGATCTGGTCCTGCCAACCGCCGCCGGTGGTCATGCGCTGCTCGAGCGACAGCACCAGCTCGCTGACCGTGCGCGGATCGGCCGGTCGCCCGGCGGCGCGCTGCAGGGCGGTGAGCAGCGCCGCGGCCAGGATGCTGCTCGCGCCCAGGCCGCTGCCCTTGGGTACGCGCGACCAGGTGCGCACGCGCATGCCCTGGGT
>JACDGQ010000205.1 GCA_013821615.1 Planctomycetota bacterium | reverse complement strand
GTGGGGGGCAGTGCACGCAATACCGAAGGACTGGGGTAGGTGCGCGTGGCGAGGCGTAAACCCGACGGGCTCCTAGGGAGCTTGGTTTGACGGTCACGCCTTCCCCTCAGCGCCTCTTCGTTAAGCCGTCCGCCGAGGGCATTGGATCTTAACGCAGAGGTCGCAGAGGAGGAAAGCAGGAGGCCGCAGAGGCGACAGTTCGCAATGCGGGAGCGAGCCACCTTCCAGAGGTTGTCCTCTGCGGCCTCCTGCCTTCCTCTCTGCGCCTCTGCGTTAAGCCGTCCGCAGGACACCCGCATCAAATCCCTGACGCGTTGCGAGAAATGGATTTCGAATCCAGGGTGTCGGATGGCGCATCAGCGCAGCGGCATGATCCGGAACGCCACCGCGCCCCACGGCGGCAGGTCCACCGGGATGCCGTCATGGCGCAGCTGCTCGCCCTTGATCAGGCGGGTTGCGCCGCCGTTCAGGAAGTCCTGGAACTGGCAGTCGCGCTGCGCGAACGGGCCGGGCGCGAGGGCGCCGGCACAGGGCTGCCAGCTGGCGTTGACCACCAGCAGCAGCGCGTGGTGGACGGGCAGCGTCCACAAGCAGCCGATGAGGTTGCCGCTGCGCTGATCGAAGGGCTCGAGCAGCTCCCAGGCGCCGTCGTGGCGGGCCGGCTCGCTGAGCAGGCGCAGCAGCTCGCGGTAGGCGGCACGGTGCGGGGCTGAGCCGTCCTCCTGGGCGCGCCGGCAGGCGTGCATCGAGTTGTGCACCAGGCGGCCGTCCTCCTGGCCTTCGTGGCAGAGCAGCATGCCCGGCACCATGCCGGTGAGCAGCAGCGCGCCGCGGTGGTGGTCGGGATAGCTGAAGCGCGCGGCGGCGCGCTGCTCTTCATGGTTCTCGAGGAAGCGCACGCAGTGGTTCTGGTAGTCGAGCGCGGCGCGCAAATGCGCGCGCACCGACTCGGCGTCGCCGGACAGCAGGCGGTCGTAGAGGATCTTGTCGTAGGTGAAGTCGAAGCCGGCCTGCTGCAGCTCGTACTCGCGGTTCCAGTAGACTTCGGCCATGAACAGCGTGCCGGGGTGCTCGGCGCGCACGCGGTCGAGACAGCGCCGCCAGAACGGCTGCATGGCGCGCTTCCAGGTGTTGCCGAAGACGTCGGGCAGCAGCAGCATCGCCACGTCGCAGCGCAGTCCATCGCAGCGACCGGCGATGTCGGAGGCGGTGCGGATGAGCTCGTCCTGCAGGCGCGGATTGCCGTGATCGAGCTGCACGGTGTGCCGCCAGGGCGCGAAGAACGGATCGCGGCCGTGCGCCACGATGCGGCTGCCGACGCGGGCGAAGGCGTTCGGCTCGGCGCGCAGCGCGGCCTCGTCGCCGAGGATGCAGTACTCGGGGTGCTCCTGCACCCAGGGATGGTCGAGCCCGACGTGGTTGGGGATGAAGTCCAGCATCAGCGACAGTCCCGAGGCGCGCGCGCGCTCGCGCAGCCGCGCCAGCGCCTCGTCGCCGCCCAGGCACGACGAGACGCGGTAGGCCTCGGGCGCGAACAGCGAGCCGCAGATGTCGTCGTCGCTCAGGTCGGGCAGGATCCCGGCCAGGTACTGGCGCAGCTGCGGATCCTGCAGCGAGGTGGCGCGGCTGAGGGGCCCGATCGACCACACCCCGACCAGGTACAACCAGGTGAAGCCATCCTCGACGAACTGGTCGAGCTGGTCGTGGCCGAGGTCGTCCAGGGTGGCCACGCGACCCAGCTGCCGGGAGCGCTCCGTGCGCCAGGTGCGCACGTTCAGCTCGAACAGCTGTTGCATGGGGGTACTGTAACCCATTGCGGCAGGATCGACCAAGGGAATTCCGGTACTCCCGCGGTAGTCGCACGCGCGTCCCGTATCACACTGGGCTCCCGTCCGCACCGCGGAACGAGGTCTGTACCACGTCGGGGCGCGGTCGATCTAGCTACGAGCTACGAACCGTGTAGCCGTCCGGGCACCGCCTCGCGCTGCGATAAAAAAGGACCGCGCCCGCCAGAAGGCGGGCGCGGTCATGGATCCGATGCTCGTCCGGCTGTCGACTTCCGGACTTCCGGACCCTCTTACAGCTTGATCTCGGGCCGCGGCAGGCTGACGCCGAAGGCGCCGAGCGCGGTCGACAGCTCCTGGACCACGCTCTGACCCGAACCGGCGGCCTTGTAGAGGTCGAGGTCGGTGTACTGGGCGAGGTCGCCGATGCGCGAGACGCCGAGGTTCTCGAGCACCTGCTGGGTGCGGCTCGACAGCTCGAGCTTCTCGACGCTCTCGCCGAGGATCTTCTGGTCGGCCTTCGAGATCGAGCGCTCGTCGCCATCGCGGAACATGCCCAGGCGCAGGTTGCGCGCCGCGAGCATCTCCTTGACCTCCTTCAGCGAGGTCTCGCCGAAGTTCTTGTACGAGAGCATCTCCTGCTCGGTGATCTTGAGCAGGTCGCCGAGGGTGAAGATGTTCATCTTGGCCAGGCAGTTGCGGCTGCGCACCGACAGCTCGAAGTCGTTGACCGGCGTGCGCATGATCTTCTCCATGCGCTCGCGCTCGCGCTCTTCGCGCTCGTCGTAGTACATGGTGCGGCTCGACTTCGCGTCGCGCAGCAGCATCAGCGCGCGGCGGTCGCGCGGGTTGTACGCCAGCACCTGGCGGAAGCAGTCGATCGCGGCATTCGATTCGCCGCGCTCTTCATACAGGATGCCCAGGTTGGTCACGCCCGCGAGGTAGTGGGGCGCGACGTCGGCGCACACCAGGTAGTACTCGACGGCCATGTCATCATCGCCGATGCGGTCGAGCAGCACGCCGAGCTTGAACGCCGCTTCGACGTGCTCCGGGTCCTTCTCGAGGGCGGCTTCGTAGGCGTTGATGGCGGCTTCGACGTTGCCCTTGGCGTCCTGCAGGCGGCCGGCGAGGAACTCGCGGTCGGCGCCGTCGGTGACGTTGGCGAGGGCCTTCTCGGCATCCTCGATCTGGCCGCCGTCGAGCAGCGTGCGGACCAGCTCGGCCTTGGCTTCGGGCAGGCCCTTGGCGGCGGCGGCGAGGTGGACCTTGGCGTCGGCGTGCTCGCCGAGCTCGTGGTAGACCAGTCCCAGCAGCGCCTGACTGTAGGCGTCGGTGCCGGAGAAGGCGTCTTCCGCATCGCTGAAGTGGCCGAGGGCCAGGCTGAGGATGCCCTTGCGCACCTTGGCGTCGTCCTTGAGCGCGCCCAGGCCGTCCTGGAGGGCGGCGCTCAGCTTCTTCGTCTCTTCGACATCCTGGATGGCGACGCGCCGCAGCAGGCGGACCTGCGCCAGGGTCGGGCGCTGGGTGCCGACCAGGGCCTGGGCGGAGCGGGGAAGAGTGGCGGTGGGCATGGGCAGTCCTTGAAAATGGGCCAAGACCGTAGCCGTCCGGGATCGGGGGTCAATCGCCGGAGGCGCTCCGCCCTCGGCCGTGCGTGACCGCGAAGGCGAGCTGGGGCTCGCCTCTCCCGGGGTCAGCTGAGCGCGTTGCGCGCCACGTCCAGCCGCTCCAACAGGTCATCGACCTCCGCCGCGGTGATGACCAGCGGCGGCGCGATGCGCAGGGTGTTGTTGCCGGCGGGGCCGACCACCAGGCCGGCGTCGAGGGCCGCCTTGATCAGCGGACCGGGAGCCTGGGCGAGCTGGACGCCGAGCAGCAGGCCCCGGCCGCGCACCGCGGCGGCACCGAAACGCGCGCGCAGGCCGGCCTGGAGCTGCTCGCTGCGCGCCACCACGTTGGCGAGGAAGCCGGGGGCGGAGACCTCTTCCAGCACCGCCACGCCCGCGGCGCAGGCGAGCTGGTTGCCGCCGAAGGTGGTGCCGTGCATGCCGGGCTTGAAGAGCGCCGCCACAGCCTCGCTCATGAGCGCGGCCCCGATCGGGACGCCACCCCCTAACCCCTTGGCCATGGTCATGATATCGGGAATGACCCCTTCATGCTGATGCGCGAACATGCGCCCGGTACGGCCGATGCCGGTCTGGATCTCGTCGAACACCAGCAGGGCGCCGTGGCGGGTGCACAGCGCCCGCAGGGCGGCGAGGTGGCCGGCAGGCGGCACGAAGATCCCGGCCTCGCCCTGGATGGGCTCGATGAAGACCGCGGCGACGTCGTCGCCGATGGCCTTTTCGCACGCGGCGAGGTCGCCGAAGGGCAGGAACTCGGCCGGCGGCAGGGGGGCGAAGGGCTCGCGGTAGGCCGGGGTCTGGGTGATGCTCAGGGCGCCCAGGGTGCGGCCATGGAAGCTGTTGGTGAAGGCGAGCATGCGCGTCTTGCGCCCGCCGTGCAGCAGGTTGCCCCACAGCCGGGAGGCCTTGTAGGCGATCTCGTTGGCCTCGGTGCCGCTGTTGCAGAACAGCACGCGGCCCGGGAAGGCGCTGGTGACGAGCAGTTTCGCCAGCTCCTCCTGCCGCCCGATGCAGTAATGGTTCGAGGTGTGGATCAGGGTCCGCGCCTGCTCGGCGATGGCCTGGGCGAGGCGCGGGTGGCCGTGGCCCAGGGCGCTCACCGCCACGCCGGCGAAGGCGTCCAGGTAGCGCTTGCCCCGATCGTCCTCCAGATGGCAGCCGGAACCGCGCACGAAGCGCACGGCGTTGCGGTTGTAGTTCTGCACCAGGTAGGGGTTGGCGACGCTGGGGGAGGGCGCGGAGTCGGCCATGCGGGATCCTTGGCGGGTAGCGTATCCTCGCAGTGTGCCAGGGGATGCAAGACGGCCGTCGACCATCTCTGTTGCTTGCGGCCGTCTGCTGAGGAAGGTAGTGTGATGGAGCGTGGGGCGCGCTCTGCCCAGCGCCATTTCCCGCCCGCGTCCGCGCCCCGTTTCCGGTCTGCCGCATCCGTTCCAGGTCGCCATGCCCTCATCCCGATCATCTACCCTGGCCGCCGACCCCCCCGCTCCGCCGCGGCGTGGGACGTCGACCACCAGCGTGTTCCTGGCCTGGCGCCGCTGGTTCGTGCCGGCGCTGGCGGTGGTGCTGCTGCTCGACCAGCTCACCAAGCTGTGGCTGTTCGCGCTGCCGGTGCAGACGCCGCGCTTCAACGCCGCCATCCCCGGGCCGGTCTTCGGCATGCCGGGCTGGATCGACCGCTCCTACAACCCGGGCGTGGCCTGGGGCATGGCCGGCGGGTTCCCCGGGCTGGTCGCGGTGGTCACGGCGCTGCTCATCCCGCTGCTCGGCTGGATCTGGTGGCGCTACTTCCGGCTGGTCGGGCGGTGGGAGAACCTCGCCTTCGGCGCGATCCTCGGTGGCGCGCTCGGCAACGGCATCGATCGCGCCCTCGCCCGCCTGCACACCCTCGGCGGAGTGCGCGACTTCATCCGCGTCGACCTCCAGGGCGTCGGCATCGATTACGTCTGGCCGACCTTCAACATCGCCGATGCCGGCATCTGCAGCGGCTTCGCCGTGCTCGCCCTGCGTTCGTTCGTGAAACCCAAGCCAACGCCCGCCGCCGATCGCGCGCGGGCGGTGGTGTGATATCAGCCGCCCCGTCCGGAGGTCGCAATGCGCATCGATGGTCCCGCCCGTGAAGTTGTGCTCAAGGTGGTCTATTACGGCCCCGGCATGGCGGGCAAGACCACCAACCTGACGGTGATCCACGACCGCGTGCCGAGCCGGGCCGCGGGCGACCTGGTGATGGTCGACACCCATTCCGAGCGCACCCTGCGCTTCGACCTGCTCGCCGTCGAGATGGGCGAGGTGCGCGGGCACCAGGTGCGCTTCGACTTCTACACCGTGCCCGGGCAGAGCTACTACGCCGCCACGCGCCGCGCGGTGCTGGCCGGCGCCGACGCCGTGGTGTTCGTCGCCGACAGCCGCCGCGAGGCGCTCGACGAGAACATCGAGGCGATGAACGAGATGCTCGGCAACCTGCGCCACCACGCGCTGGCCGACGACATCCCGGTGGTGATGCAGTACAACAAGCAGGACCTGCCGACGGCGCTCAGGCCCGAGCAGCTCGAGCCGCTGATGAACGTGCGCGGCTGGCCGAGCGTGCCGTCGGTGGCGATCGACGGCCAGGGCGTCATGGAGACCATGCGCGTGGTCGCCGACCTCGCGCTCGAGCGCGCGCGACGCAGCGATTCCGGCGTGCCGCAGGCGGCGATGCCAGACCAGGGGCCGGCGGCGGCGCGCTCCGGCAGCTGGCTGATCTCGTGCTACCGCTGCCAAGCCATGCTCGAGATCGGCAACGCCGCGGTCGGCATGGTCTACGCCTGCGGCGTGTGCGGCTCGGCGCTCGAGGTTCTCGACAC
>JACDGQ010000204.1 GCA_013821615.1 Planctomycetota bacterium | reverse complement strand
AAGCGGACCCGAGCCGAGTACAACTCGGCGATCCCAGGCGGCGGCTTCCGTGGACGCGCGATTTCTGCTCCCCGGGTGATGCTGGCCATCGGCCAGCAAGCCGGCACGCTGCGCTCCATCCCCGGAGGTGTGCCATGGATGGCGCGCAGAAAATCACCCGCATCTTCGTGCTGGTGCTCGAGAACCGCTCCTTCGACCACGTTTTCGCCGGGCAGGGCTGGGCGGGGACGCGTCCCGATGGGACGGCGACGACGCTGACGGTCGCGCCCGCGGCGGTGCGCGCCGACCTGGCGCAGCTGGTCACGGACGGCTTCGATTTCGATCCGCCGCACGAGTTCGCCGACGTGCACCGGCAGCTGCCGGCCTTGGCGCCGGCGGCGTGGCGCGCGGCGCTCGGTGCTTCCCTGGGCGGCAAGGTCACGGCGGCGCAGCTGCCGCAGGCGACCTCGCTGCTGCAGGCGGGCAGCCAGGTCAGCGCGCTGCGCACGCTCGCCCAGGAGTTCGCGGTCTGCGACCAGTGGTACGCCTCGGTGCCCGGTCCGACCTGGCCCAACCGCTTCTTCTTCCACGCCGCGTCGGCCAACGGCCTGTACGACAGTCCGAGCTCCAGCGCGGTCGCCGGCGCGTTCTCCGTCGATGGCTACGAGTTCGACAAGGGTACGGTCTACGAGCGCCTCGATAAGGTCGGCGTGCCGTGGCGCGTCTACTACGGCAGCCTGCTGCCGCAGGTCTTCGCCCTGGCACACATGACGCCGTTCACGTTCTGGCGGAAATACTACAAGCAGAGCCGCTTCGCCACCGACCTGGCGCGGCCCGGCTTTCCGCAGGGCTACACCTTCATCGAGCCGGACTACGGCCACACCAGCCAGGACTTCCTGGGCGGCGACTCGCAGCACCCGCGCGACGCCTTCCTGCCCGGCGAGGTGCTGGTCAAGCAGGTCTACGAGGCGATCCGCAACTCCGCCTACTGGAACGAGAGCCTGCTGATCATCACCTACGACGAGCACGGCGGCATCTTCGACTCGCAGCGCCCCACCACCGCGGTGCGCAATCCCGGCGACAGCAACCGTTACGCCAAGGGCTGCAAGACTAGCTCGGGGCTCGATTTCGACTTCACCAGCCTGGGCCTGCGCGTGCCCGCGGTGGTGGTCTCGCCGTTCATCCCGCGCGGCACCATCGATCAGCGCGTGCACGAGCACGCCTCGGTGCCCGCGACCGTGCTGCGCCGCTTCGGCGGCGGCGTCCTGACCAATCGCGATGCCGACGCGCGCGATTGTCTCGACCTACTGTCGTTGGCCAGGCCACGCAGCGATGCGCCGCTGACCCTGCCCCTGCCTACCGGGACCGCGCTGCCCAAGGTCGTACGTGGCGGCCCGCGCCTACTCGCCGCGCCGCGTCCGCGTCCCGCCCGCGAACAGCTGCTGGCCGCCCGCGCCGATCATTCGGAGCGCTCCTTCGCGCTGCTGGCGATCAAGTTCCGGCACCAGAAGAACCCGCGCTTCCAACACCGGCGGGCGCTTACGCAGCTGCGTGCGCTGCGTACCTCGGGGGCGGTGCGGGAGTTCGCGGCGAAGATGCTGCGGGATATGTGAGCGCGGGAAACCCTCGCCCCTGGCCCCTCATGCCCCCGCAGGCTTCGCCTCACCCTGCTCCGCAACGGTGTCCTTGAGCTTCACCGCGGTCTTGGTGTCGCCGCCGTGCTTGGTGAAGCGCGGGCGGATGCGCAGCTTCTGCGGCTTGAGGGTGTAGGCGGTGTCGGAGGCGGTCTTGGCCCACACGTAGGCCTCGCCGGCGCTCAGCGCGGCCATCTGGGCGGGGCCGATCTCGTTGTAGGCGGGCTTGACCATGGCCACGTGCTTCAGCCACAGCGGCGAGCTCATCTTGAGCATCACCGTCATGCTCGACAGCTCGATGATCGGCAGCGGCACCGAGGGCGGGTCCTGCGAGGCGATCATGATCGAGGTCGATTTGTGGCGCATCTCGCGGATGGTTTCGGTCAGCGAATCGACCAGGGACGGGTCGCGCATGTACTTGTGGGCCTCGTCGAAGACCACGAACTTCTGCAGCGGCTTGCCGTTGTTGGTGGTGTCGGCGAAGAGCTGCAGCAGCACGATGAGCAGGGAAAGCGCCTCCTTTTTTTGGATGTACTCGTCGCGCAGGTCGACCAGCACCAGGCGGCCCGGCTTGATGTAGTCCTTCACGCGCACGTTGTCGTCGATGTATTCCGCGGCCAGGCACCGACAATCGCGATCAGTACGGGTATGCCAAGGCTCAGCGTCGCCATGCTGAGTGCATGGCTGACCGTCAGCCCGATGTAGGCCCATGACGCCACGAACCCGTAGAAATGCTTGCCACCAGCGTCAGCTGCTTCGGCCTCTCCATAAACCGGAAATTTTCCCAAGTTCATGGTGAAACCCGCCCCTGAAGACGGATCAAGCCATCCTTTGAGAAGGGCCCTGGCGATACCCAGGAAAAATAATCCGCCGAGAATGAAGAAAGCCGCGGATTTATTTCCTCGAGCAAATTGATAGAGACAAGATAAGATTCCCAGAGCAGCGACGAGGAAAACCACTGGACCAAACACCAGATTGGTGAGCGATCGGGTGCCGTCGCCCGCTGCTCCAAACATAGGCGAAGCGATGATCAAGAGCAGCAAACAGCGGAGGGAAACCACCAGCATCACGGTGTTCCATTGACGACTGCACGGGCTGGAGCAATTCCACGTCCAGGGTTGTCGTCATATTGGGCCGATGGCCTCGGAACCTGGAAATCATTGATCGCCTTGAGGTGTCTCAACACCTCGTTTTCAAGTTCGATGATGGTGTCATCCATGTCATGGATGGCTTTGTCGAATTGTACGCGTGCCTTATCGTTCATAGGAAATTTCTGTCCGTTAGCACCTTCGCTCGTGATATATTTTTCCATTATTTCCTTTTTTTCTTTCAACTCCTTGTAGGTATGCAAATAGCATTCGTATTTCGCCATCGCAACGACAAACGCCTCAATAGAATAATCGTTTTCCTGCTTGGACCAAACTTGGGGGTTAGCGGATTTATAGAAGGCAGATCGGTTGAGCAGATAAGCGACCGAGTCCATCGTATGGTCGTCGATGGCCTGCGAGAGCGTCTCCTCGGCCGTGAGCAGCGGATCTCTGGGATATTGGCTATCGCGCCACGGTTGAACGCTGGCCCCTGCGCCGCGGCACCGATAGTTGTCGCCCCACATCGCCTTCTGGGTTCCTGAAGTCAGCGCTGCCTGGATAGCTTGGCAGTCAGCCTTCGTTGCGCTCAAATCCATGCCGCTAATCAGTTTTAGATGCTTCACAATCTCCGCCACTGGTGCTGCCAGGGCGTCGCCGGCTCGCGCACATCGAAGCCATGGCGCTCCTGCAGGCCGCGCAGGTACCACGTCTGCATGTCCTGCGGCGTGCTCGGCGTGGCCAGCGGCGGATGCCAGTCGGTCCACCCCGCGATGCCCGCGCGCATGGTCTGGTCGAGCATGGCCAGGGTGGTGGCGTGGTTCCGCTCCAGCCCCTGGTCGGCCGTCGCCAGCAGCCCCTCGACCACCGCGATCTCATGATCGAGCCGGTCGAGCTCCGCCTGACCCGCCGGCCGGGGATCCTCCGCACCCGTCAGGGCCAGGGCGAGCAGCGCGAGCGCAAACACCAGGATCGGACGCATCCACGCACGCTAGCGCGGGATACCGGCACTCCAGGGTGGCAGGCGGAAAGCAGGTGACGCGAGACGCGAGACGCGAGGTATGCGGAATGAGTTCGCTCCTTGGCCTCGAGTTTCAAGTCTCCTGCCCGGCTCTCGGGTCTCGAGTCTCGAGTCTCGAGCCTCCCCTCAGTCTTCCCTCCCTCCAACCCCTGCCAACCTTCCCAGCTGCGCGACGCCCCCACGCTGCACCACGTGTCCGCCACTCCCCAGCCCGCCACCACGACAACCCAGGGGACAGCCGCCGCCACCCCGCCCCGGCCGGCGCTGCGCTACCACACCCTGCTGTGCCGCGACGAGAAGCAGACCCCGCAGATGGGCATCCTCGGCGAGAGCGTCGACGACCGCGAGCGCATCGTCGCCATGGACCTCACCTACATGAACTGCATCTCGCTGTTCGGCGAGCCGGGCGCGGGCAAGTCGTACTGCATGGGCACCATCATCGAGATGTGCTGCGCGCGCGCTCCGGGCATCAACATCCTGCCCAATCCCATCGCCACGGTGGTGTTCCACTATTCACCGACCCAGATCTACAAACCGGAATTCGCCTCGTCGATCCTGCCCAACGACATCGCGGCGCAGGTCGCGACGCTCAAGGAGAAGTACGGCGCCGACCCGAGCCGGGTCGAGGACTGCATCCTGCTCGCGCCGAAGGACATGGTGGCGACGCGCATCGAGGAATTCCCGGGCATCGCCTGCTTCCCGCTCGCGTTCTCTTCGGCCGAGCTGCAGGCCGGGCATTGGAAGATCCTGATGGGCGCGGTCGGCGAGGACGACAGCATGTACTTCCAGGTGATGAACCAGATCCTGCGCCGCCACCGCAACGACACCACGGTGGAGCGGATCCGCGCCGACATCGACGCCAGCTATCCGATGTCATTGGTAATGGGCGCAATGGGAAACTTGATAAGGCCATTAGAAATAGATAATTTAGAAATTCCATATTGTTCTATTCCGCGCGGAACAAAACATCCAAAATTTCTAAGTCCTCCAGATTCTATGAGTTTGTTTGTTACTACCGGCGCGAATTCAAGCGTTACTGGATACGAATCCGTTGGCGATCTAGAACCGGGATTGAACGGTGGACTTTCGCTAGATTTCAAATCTGCATATCTTGAATCCATTGCCATTAATAAAAAAAACACAGGGACATTCAAATTCTATCCATTTGATTGGTCGGACCGCGTTAGATATGATTTAGTCAATTCATTTTCCGGTGCAGTCTGTCACTCCGCTTGCGGAAATCCTTCCAACAAATTTTACTGGGGATGTATGGTGACGGGGTTATTTGTCAATTTATCAGGAGACCAGGCCTGCAAGTCTTCGGCGGAAGTAACTCAAGCATTTTATGGAATTATTCCCATAAATAAAAGAACGGCCACGGGTTTTTCATTCGCACAGGCCATTTCTCTGAGCTTCTACCCGCAAATAAAGCCGAGAAGTGATGTTGATGGGCTTCGTGATGGGCCCGGCACTGGAACTGATCCATCGACCTGGGATATGCCAATGCTCCGTTCTGTCGTCGATTTGATCATGGCTGCACCGGGCAATGGTGTCCAGCACTCGATGGCGAGAGATATTTTTACCGTTCAGGGCTCCAATGATCCGACTGGTCTTTATGGGATGTTGAGTGGGATTCCCAAATTGGGCATGTGGATCCTTTCATCGGTAGCATCCATAACGGTCTCGGCTTTCGTTCGTTGCTGGCCGGGGCTGCTGGGGCGCTGGAAATCGAAGGTGCATTGCGGGATTTGCGCGGGAATCACAATGATTGCGGAGAGGCGGAGAGCCCGGGTGATCCCATGCGGAAAGTTGCTGAACAGGCGAGTGCTTCAACGAGAGAGATCCTGTTCGCCATGAAAGGCGCTTCGATAGGCGATAATGAAATGGTGGCGCAGCATTTGCAGAACGCGGGTAAGCTCGGTGCCATTGGTGGGGGCACGGCTGGGTTAGGTGGATTAATGGCTAGAGGAACGGAAAATATAGGCGGCGAATCTCTGAGTCCGCAGGATATTTATAAAGAAATATTGAATTTAAACAGGAATGACCAAAGATAATTAGCACATCAGGTTTTTGGAATTCAAATGGTCGACACGCTGGCATTGCTGGTTTGCTGGATGGAACTCTCGGCTTTGCAGGTTCTAGAAATATTCATTTTTTATCTGCTTATTTTAAGTACTTGCGCTAATAGCAGTAATGACCGGAGCAGCAGGAAGATCTCGTGAAATCAGTCAATGTGCGAATTCATTTAGGGAACGACCGGACCGGAGAGTTGTCTTCAGATCCAAGAAGGACAGCGAGATAATTCTGGAGCGATCAAAAGGGGCGTCATGACTATCGCCCCCTTGTCCGGTTTGCTCGCTTTGGCGGAACGGATAATTGTATGAGATGTAGCCGTTCAAATCAGTCATGACGCCCAGTCCTGGGATCTCCCTAAATCCAGTCGCACAAATGGCTCTCGTCTGGTTGCGACGTGATAATTCTCTGCAAGTCGTGTCCGACTCGATTTATGATGAGCGGGATTTACGTAAGATTTAT
>JACDGQ010000203.1 GCA_013821615.1 Planctomycetota bacterium | reverse complement strand
GGAGCGGCGACCGCGGTGGCGAGGGGCGCCGCGGCTTCGTCGGCCGCGGTCAGCGCGGGCGCGCCGAGCGCCACGCACAGCATCAGGAGGTACAGGAACCGCAGCGACATCACTTGCCCCCTTCGGCACGGGTCGAAGCGAGCGCCGTGAAGGCGCCCGCCAGCTCATCGGCGCTGGCCAGCGCGAAGACCGGACGCACCACCCCGGAGCCGTCGGCGCCGGTCAGCAGCGCCGCGAAACGGACCTGATCGCCAGCGGCCACCGCGTGACGGATCTCCGCCACCAGACCGGGGCGGTTGCGTTCGAGATGCCAGATCTCGACCAGCAGGCCGCGCTTCGCGGGCGGGGTCGCGGTGAGCGCCGCGGCCAGCCACACCGCGTCGTCGTGCAGGCGCACGCCCTCGGCCCTGGCCATGCCCGCCATCAGGCGCTGCACCGGGGCCGCGACCTCGAGCTGGTCAGGGCGGACCTTCTCGCCACCCTCGCCGCCGGCGGCGCCGGGCGGCGGGATCTGCTTGGTCACGGCCTCGCTGTCCGCAGCCGCGTAGTTCTTGGCGTTGTCGGCCTTGATGAAGGTCTCGCGCACGTAATGTGCGATCGCGTACTTCTGCTCCGCGGTCAGACCGGGAAAGCTCGGCATGTTGCCGCCATAGCCCTTGGCGAGCACGGTGTAGAAGCCGTAGGGACCACCACCCAGGTCGTTCTTGAAGCCGTCGCTATGGAAGTTGCGCGGCGGCGTGCCGCTGGCGGGGCCGGGCACACCGTTGGCGCCATGGCAAGACGCGCAGTTCTTAGCGTAGAGGGCGGCACCAGAGGCGAGTACCGCCGGCGAGCGGTCGGCGATGAGCTTGAGGTGGTCGGGCTCGCCGACCAGGCTGTGGCGCTCGAGGCGCTCGTGCTTGCGCCCGTCGACGCGGCCCGAGGACAGCCAGTCGAAGAACCACCAGCTCAGCACCACGATGGCGGTAAGCAGGCAGACGGTCCACAGCAGCGGATGGGTGAGCTCCGGCTGCTCCGGAAGATGGGTTTCGTCGTGGGCGGACATCAGTGCAGGTGCTCCGCATTGATCGTGGACAGCAGGCGGGGATCACCCTTGGGCACCAGGCCGTTGCGGCGCCAGAAGGACAGGGCGAGCAGCAGCAGCGCACCGGCGAAGCCCAGGCCGACGGCCAGGGTGGGCAGGTCCCAGAAGGGCTGGTAGACGTTCGGCGAGAAGGCCGGCATGATGATCCAGGACCAGTCCATCCAGTTGCCGAGCAGGATCAGCGCCGAGACCGTCACCAGGGCGGCCGGGCGGGCGCGCATGCTCTGGCTCATCAGCGCCGCGAAGGGCAGCAGGAAGCGCAGCGCGTACTCGGCGGCGTAGGCAGTGCCGTAGCCGTGCTGCAGGCGGGTGAGCAGGAACACCGTCTCCTCATCCATGTTGGCGTAGTAGATGACCAGGTACTGGGCGAAGGCGATGTAGGCGCAGAAGCAGCCCCAGCCCAGCGTCCACGTGCCAAGATCGTGCAGGGTGTGCGACGCGATGACGCGCGCGAGCGGGCCGGTGCGCAGCCACACCGCCATCACCACCGTCACCGCGAGGAAGGTCTGCACCGCGCTGGTGAAGCAGTAGACCCCCCACATCGTCGAGGCGAAGCCGACGTGCAGGCTGAGCAGCATGTCCCAGGTGAACAGCGTGAAGGTCAGCGCAAACACGAACAGCCAAACGATGCTGGTGCGCAGATGGACGCGCGCGATGGCCGCGCTGCCGGTGCCCTGGTCCTGGCGCAGGCTCAGCCCGACCAGCAGGTGGCGCATGAACATCCACAGCATGATGATGCAGATGCTGGTGGCGACCCAGCGGTTCCAGGTCATCCACGAGGCCTTGGAGGAGAGCCCATCGTGGGCGTGGAACAGCGCCAGGTGCGCCTGGCCGGTGGGATGGGCGACCCATTCGTACAGATAGCTGGCGCCCAGGCCGGCGATCAGGCCGAAAGCCGCCAGGGTCAGCGGTAGGCCCGCGGTCAGGCCCTCCATGACGCGGCGCAGGGGCGTGATCCAGCCGCCGTTGCAGACGCTGTGCACCGCGATGAAGAACAGCCCGCCGATGGCGATCCAGGTCGGGATGATCAGGCCCTGGAGCAGGCTCGCCCAGGCGTGGCGCTGCTCGCCGGCGATGAGCATGCCGACGAACGACGCCGCGCCGATGAACACCAGCGCCGCCGCCACGGCGCTCAGGCGCGGGGCGTGCAGGGCGGGCGGCACGGGCACCGCGGTCAAGGGTTCCGGATGGTTGTCCACGGGCTACTTCTCCGGCCACTCGGGCTTGGCGTACTCGGGCTGCGGGCCGACCGGCGGGGCGAAGTCGGCGCCATCGCCGCCCTGCTGGATGAGCACCAGGTCGCGCTGCTTGGACGCAACCGCCTTCTTCGCGTTCTCGATCTCGGCCGTGGCGTAGGCGTCCATCGCCTTGCCGCCCTCGGCGTGCTCGGCGAGCAGCTTGGCGAGGCGCGCCTCAGCGTCGCTCATCGCCAGCGACGCGCCGTTGAGCGCGCGCAGGTAAAGGACTACCGCCCATCGCTCCTCGGGCAGGACCTGGGCGCGCAGGCTGGGCATGCGGTTGCGGCCGAGGGTGACGATGTGGTAGATCTCGCCGTCGCTCAGGCCCATCAGGCTGGCGCCGTTCAGCGACGGAATGCCGGTGAAGCGATCGGGGTGCTCCTTGGTCGGCGCGACGTAGCCGTGCGCGGCGTCGCCGTCGCGGCCGTGGCAGACCGCGCAGGTGACGTTGAAGCGCCGCTGGCCGAGGCGCAGCACCGCCGCGCCGGGGGTCAGCGGGTTGACCAGCTGCTTGGCCGCGGCCCAGTCGGTGGCGGCGATGGCGTAGGTCGCGGCGTCGCGCGAGACCGTGCCGGCCGGGGGCGTCAGCAGCGCCGGGATGTGGTGCATGACCGCGGGCTTGCCGGCCTCGGCGGCGGGCATCACCCGCTCCATGGCCTGCTGGCTCTTGAAGGCCGGGGTGTCGTACATCTCGGGCATGTACTTGATGCCGCGCGACTTCTTCTCGCCGTCGCACGAGGCGGCGGCGAGCGCGAGTACGCCGAGCAGGATGGTCAGTGCGGGCCGCCGAACGGCGGGGCGCGCCGGCATTTTCACCTCAATCATGGGTGACCCCCTCATGACGGTGGGCATCGGTGCCGGGTTCGCCGGTCGTGGTCGTCGAGCTGGGGGCCGGGGGCACAGCGGCCGCACCGGCAGGCCCGCCCGCGCCGCGCACGTCGATGTCCTCGCAGCGGTTGGCGCGCAGCCAGGCGCTGAGCGATTCTGCGGTCTCGCCGGCGCGCACCGGCAGCACCAGGGTGAAGGTGTCGTCGGTCATGCGGTCATTCAGTAGGCGGGTGTCGGGATCCGGCATCAGCTTGCAGGTGTGGAAGGCGAGGGCGAAGTTGGTGAGCGCGCCGAACAACAGGCCGGTCTCGAGCGCCACCACCAGGAAGGTCGGCCACGCGAAGTAGGGCTTGCCGCCGACGTTCAGCGGCCAGTCCTGGGCCATGGTGAACCATTCCATGTGCATGCCGATGGCGAAGCCGATCAGGATGATCGCCAGCACCGGGCGGCCGATGAAGCTGCGCTTGATGCCGAGGACGTGCTCCAGGCCGTGGACGGGCCAGGGCGTGAAGGCGATCGGCTGGTGGCCGGCCTTGCGCGCCGCGGCGCACGCGGACACGAAGCGCTCCTGATCGAGGTAGAAGCCGGCGACGAACGGGGCGGCATCAGCCATGGTCGGCCTCCTCCTTGCGGTGGCTGCGGCGCAGCAGCAGGGCCTTGAGCTCGGCGATCGACACCACCGGTGCGACGCGCACGAACACCAGGATCATGGTGAAGAACAAGCCGAAGGATCCGGCCAGGATCATCCAGTCGAAGCCGGTGAAGGCGTAGTGGCCCCAGGTCGAGGGCAGCGCGTCGTGCATCACCGACAGCGCGATGATGACGAAGCGCTCGAACCACATGCCGACGTTGACCGCGATGGCGATCACGAACAGCGCGACCAGGTTGCGGCGCACCGCCTTGAACCACAGCAGCTGCGGGATGGCGACGTTGCAGGTCATCATCGTCCAGAAACCCCACGCCCACTCGCCGGTCGGGCGGAAGACCAGGAACTGGTGCTTCTCGTAGGGCGATTCGGTGTACCAGGCCGCGAAGAACTCCATGACGTAGACGTAGGCGACCAGCAGGCCGGTGGCGAGCATGACCTTGGCCAGGCGCTCGAGGTGGTCGACGGTGATGTAGCGCTCGAGCTTCAGCATCGAGCGCATCGGCACGAGCAGCACGATCGCCATGGCCAGGCCGCCGAAGATCGCGCCCGAAACGAAGTAGGGCGCGAAGATGGTGGTGTGCCAGCCCGAGACCTTGCCGACCGCGGCGAGGATGGCGATGGTCGAGTGCATGCCCAGCACCAGCGGCGTCGAGATCCAGGCGAACTGCGCGTAGGCGCGCTCGAAATGGTTCCAGTCCTCGGCGCGGCCGCGCCAGCCCATCGCCAGCACACTGTAGATGCGGCGCTGCCACGGGCGCGTGGCGCGGTCGCGCACGGTGGCGAAGTCGGGGACCAGCCCCAGGTACCAGAAGATGATCGAGCACAGCGCGTACGCGGTCAGCGCGAACACGTCCCACACGATCGGCGACTTGAAGTTCGGCCACAGGTGGCGGTCATTGGCATAGGGCAGCAGCCAGAAGTCGACCCACGGGCGCCCGGTGTGGATGAGCGGGAAGAGCCCGGCGATCTGGATCGCCATCACCGTCATGCCCTCGGTCGAGCGGTTGATCGCGGTGCGCCACTTCTGCCGGAACAGGAACAGGATCGCCGAGACCAGCGTGCCGGCCACGGCGATGCCGATCCAGAAGATGTAGGTGGTGATGTCGTTGCCCCAGTTCACCGGCTGGTTGGTGCCGAAGATGCCGTAGCCCTCGACGCAGTAGCAGCCGATCGCCACGAACAGCAGCACCGCCAGCATCTGCGCCAGGCCGAAGCCGTGGAACCAGATCAGGTTCGGCAGCTTGAACAGCGGCGCGGTGACGTCGTCGGTGAGTTGCTTGGCGGTCAGCGGCGGGAGGTCGTGGGGAGCGCTCACGGCTTGCCTCCTGCCACGTGGTCTGCGGCCGGGGTGTCGATGCCACGTTCCTCGGCGGTCGCCGGGCGGTTGCGGATCTTCGCCAGGTAGGTCACCGCCGGGCGGGTGTTGAGCTCGGCGTCGAGCAGCTTCCAGCCGTGGGCCTGGGCGATGGCCGCGTTCACCTGGGCGTTCGGGTCGTTGAGGTCACCGAAGGTGATCGCCTGGGTCGGGCAGGTCTGCGCGCAGGCGGTGGTCACCGCGCCGTCCTTGGCGCGGCTGCCGCTGGCCTTCTCCGTCTCGCGGATCTCGCGGGTGCGCTGCAGGCAGAAGTTGCACTTCTCCATCACACCGCGCGAGCGCACCGTGACCTCGGGATTCAGCAGCATCTGCAGCGGCGCCTGGCTGAGCTCGGCCTGGCTGCTGGTGGCGCCGCTGGTCTGGATGTTCTTGGCGATGCGCACCAGCGGGCTGCCCGAGCCGATCGGGCCGGCGCGGTACTTGCTGTACTCGTACCAGTTGAAGCGGCGCACCTTGTAGGGGCAGTTGTTGGAGCAGTACCGCGTGCCGATGCAGCGGTTGTACACCATGTGGTTGATGCCCTCGTCGTTGTGCACCGTGGCCATCGCCGGGCACACCTCTTCGCACGGCGCCTGGCCGCACTGCTGGCACATCACCGGCTGGTGCACGACCTCGACGTCGAGCAGGTCGGGGCGGCCGGCGGCGTCGGCGGTCGACGTGTAGTAGCGGTCGATGCGGATCCAGTGCATCTCGCGGCCCTTGCGCACCTCGTCGCGGCCGACCACCGGAACGTTGTTCTCGGCGGTGCAGGCGACCACGCAGGCCTGGCAGCCGGTGCAGGTGGTGAGGTCGACAGCCATGCCCCACTTGTGGCCGACGTACTCGTGGCTGGAGCCGAACACGCTCAGGCGGCCGCCCTCTTTGCCGTCGACGCCCTTGTCCCACAGCTCGTCCGCGCCGCGCCGGCGGCGCGCGCCGGGATCGCTGCGGTGCAGCTCGAGCACGTCCTCGCGCGCGATGTCGCGGCCCTCCATGCGCTGATGGCCCTGGGTGCAGGCCAGCTGCCAGGTCTCGCCGGTGTGCTCGAGGGTCGGCGCCTGATCGGCGACGGCCGCGAGCGGCCGCACGTCGACGCTGTAGCC
>JACDGQ010000202.1 GCA_013821615.1 Planctomycetota bacterium | reverse complement strand
CCTGATCTCCTTCGCCGATGCCCGCGGCCGGCTCCGCCGCCTGCGCGTGGTCGCGGTCGACCGGGCCTCCGTCAGCGCCGAGGCGGCCTCCGGGGCCTACGTCGAGCCAGGCGTCCACCTGCGCGTGCGCCGCGGCGCCACGATGATCCACGAAGAGGACCTCGGCGCGCTGCCGGCGCTCGAGGAGCCGCTGCTGCTCGCGGTCGGCGACATCCTGCTGGTGACCACCGGGGCGGTCCCGGGCCGGCCCGCCCGCCGCGACGATGCCGGGCGGGTGATCGCGCCCGCGAGCATCCCCTGCACCCTGCCCGAGGTGTTCCGCGAGGTGCTGCCCGGCGAGCGCATCTGGTTCGATGACGGCAAGCTCGGCGGCGTGGTGCGGGCGGCCACCGCCGACGTGCTGACCGTTGCGATCACCGCCGGGCGCGACGGGGGTGTGCGCCTGCGCAGCGACAAGGGCATCAACCTGCCCGACAGCACGCTCACGCTGCCCTGCCTCAGTCCCCAGGACCGCCAGGACCTGGGGTTCGCCCGCCGCCATGCGGACCTGGTGGGCCTGTCCTTCGTGCGCCACCCAGGCGATGTCGCGGAGCTCGTCGGACTGCTCGGCGCCGGCCCCCGCCGGCCCGGGATCATCCTCAAGATCGAGACCCCGCAGGCCTTCGCGGCGCTGCCCGCGATCCTCCTCGCCGGGCTGGCCGCCGGCCCGCTCGGGGTGATGGTGGCGCGTGGCGACCTCGCGGTCGAGGTCGGCTTCGCGCGGCTCGCCGAGGTCCAGGAGGAGATCCTGTGGCTGAGCGAAGCCGCGCACCTGCCGGTGATCTGGGGCACCCAGGTGCTGGAGACGCTGGCCAAGAAGGGCATCGCGACGCGCGCCGAGGTCACCGACGCGGCGATGAGCGTGCGCGCCGAATGCGTGATGCTCAACAAGGGTCCGCACATCGTCGCGGCGGTGCGCTTCCTCGCCGACGTGCTCGGCCGCATGCGCGCGCACCAGGCCAAGAAGAGCACGTTGCTGCGCCGGCTCGCCGTGTCACGCCAGGGATGACGTCATGAGCATGACCCAGGACCGCGAGCGGGTGATCTTCCTCGACCACGAGAACGCCATCCGCAGCCAGATCGCCGAGGCCTTCCTCCAGCGCCTCGGCGGTGACGGCTACGAGGTGTGCAGCGGCGGCATCGAGCCCCGGCCGGTCCACCCGCTCACCGCGGTGGTGATGGGCGAGGTCGGCTACGACATCCACCTGCAGGAGAGCAAGAGCGCGCAGCGCTACTTCGGCCGCGGCAGCGCCTTCCAGGTGGCGATCCTGGTCTCGATGCCGGACGAGCGCGATTGTCCGCGGCTGTTCCCCGGAGCGCTGCGCGTCGAACGCTGGCCCAACCGCGATCCGCTGACGGGCGACCAGGACCCCGCGCTGCTGCTCGCGCGCTTCCGCGCCACGCGCGACAACCTCAAGCTGCAGACCGAGGTCTGGGTCAAGGCGCAGAAGGATGCCAAGACCGGGGTGTTCTCGGTGCGGCGGGCGCGGGCGGTTCCGCACTAGCCTCTGCGGTAAGTCCATTCCGCCTCGTGGCGGCTCAGCGTAGAGCAGCGGCGGTGACTCCCTGGCCGACGGCGGCCCCCCCGCCCTGCCCCTTCCCAAGCGCCCCAGCCCCGCTCTCATGCCCGGCCACGTCACCGAGGGGATCCGCCATGGACATGCAACGCGCGCTGGGCCTGAGTGAAGACGGCGTCAACCACGATGGCGACCGCCGCCAGCTGATCCGCTACATCACCCTCAAGCTCGCCGCGCTCGGCCACGAGGTGGTGCCGGCCGAGAGCGATCGCGAATTCCTGGCGGTGGCGCGCGATCTGCTCGCCAACCACCGCGAGCAGGGCCGCCTGCTCAGCGAGGTGCTGCCGCCGGCCGACCAGCGCATCCAGGCCTTCCTCGACCGCCATCTCGCCGGGTGCGGCGACATCCCGCGCCTGCCCAAGGACACCTTCATCCTCGATCGCCACGGCCTGGCGCGCGAGCTGTCGCTGCCGGTCGATGGCGACCGCTTCGCGTCCGAGCTGCTGACCTCGTTCCGCACCGCCCAGGGCGTGCTGCACAATCCGCGTTCCGACCGCCGCACCACGCAGGGGGTGTTCCACATCGCCGAGGGCGGCCTGCCGGTGCCGGCGGACAAGTACGCGGTGCCCAAGGCGGTGTTCGCCGCGCTGCTGCGCCACGCCCTCAACCCGCCGCGCGCGCTCCAGCGCCTGCCCTTCGCCTGTGGCGAGCATGGCCCCGGCACCGAGCTGACGGTCAGCCTGCTGCTGCGCCCGCTGGTCTGCCCGGAGGTCCCCGGGGTCAGCGCCCGGCGCACCATGGAGACGCGCTTCTTCGCGCCCGGCGGCCTGGTCTCCAACCTCGACTTCGTCGAATCGGTGTTCGGCAACGCCGGCGACCCGACCCTGCCTGAGAACGATGCCGCACTCGATACCGACCACTGGACCGGCCACACCGGGTGCGTGATCCTGGCGCCGCACCTGACCGCGCTGACCAAGCGCGACGTCGGCCTGCCGCACGCCGACCAGGCGACCCCGCGCCAGCGTGCCGAGGGCATGTGCTGGCGTGACGAGGGCGAGCGCTACAACGGCGGCAACGCCTTCAAGATCACCTGCCGCACCGTCGAGGGCGTGGTCGTCACCGTCCTGGCCGACAACTATTTCGGCTACTGCAAGAAGGAGGTGAAGACCCAGATCGGTTTCGCCGCCAACCGTTTCGGCGCCTGCGAGGAGGAGCACTCCGGCGGCGCCCTGGCCTTCGCC
The DNA here is from genome assembly GCA_013821615.1 of Planctomycetota bacterium. Lineage (GTDB taxonomy): Bacteria > Planctomycetota > UBA11346 > UBA11346 > UBA11346 > BOG-1363. The sequence goes on along the minus strand of JACDGQ010000202.1, from coordinate 3,487 downwards.
AGTTACACCCTGGGCGAGGTCTTCGCGGGCGACAACGCGGTGGTGCAGAGCCGCGGCCACACCTTCGCCGAGCAGCGCGAGCGCTTCGCGGCGCTGATGGACGTGCAACCCGAGGGCCATGGTATCGACAAGCGCTACCCCGACATCGTCTACGTGCCCGAGGACGTGCGCATCGACCAGCGCGCGCAGACCGTGAGCTGGCAGGGCGCGGCCGGGCGGCAGTCGATCCGCCTGCGCCCCGGCTTCGCGTACGTGCACCCGGCCGGCTACAAGGTGCACCTCGAGAAGCACCCCGGCGCGCCGTCGTGGCGCCTGGTCGGCACCGTCGCCGAGGGCACCTTCTGCCACAAGCCGTGCACGGTTTCGGGCGGCGGCAAGTCGGAGATCGCCAAGTCGCTGGTCGACGCGGTGCTGTACGGACCGGTGTTTATCAGCGACCTGGACCAGGACCTGGACGCGGTCGCGGCGCTGTGCGCGCGCGACTACGGCGACCGCATGCTGCCCGACCAGGCTCACGACTACAGCCGGCGTCCGAGCCGGCCGCTGCTCGATCCGGGGCGCAGCCTGGGGTCGGTGATCAAGCTGTTCACGCCCTCGCCCGGCGAGTTCAGCCCGGCCTACAACGCCTGGCTGGCGACGGTGCCCAACCACGTGCGCGCGCTGCTCTTCATCATCAAGCGCTTCTACCGCCCGGAGTGGGGCGGCGACTGGCGCCAGCACTTCAGCGTCGACATCGTCAACGGTAGCCGCGGGCACGAGTTCAAGTTCGGCGACCGCAAGCTGGTCGGCAGCTACCTGCGCGTCGGCCTGCAGGGCGACGGCTCGTGGCGCACCTTCAAGCTGCGCCAGGACTTCACCGCCGCGTTGAAGGTCCAGATGGAGGACGACATCACCGCCTCGGTGGTGGTGCCGAGCGCGCGCCTGGCGGGACTGAACCCCGACTACCGTGCGCCGAGCGTCAAACTGGCCGAGAACTGCGAGTCGCGGCTGTTCCAGCGCCCCGACGACGCGATCCACCGCGGCTATGACAAGCAGGCCGAGATCGACATGGCTTCACCCGGGTTGTTCGCTTCGAATTACGAGCCGCTCACCGCCGCGGACGCCGTCGCCCTGGTCGACGACGCGATGGGCTTCGAGGCCTTCACCGCGCCGATGCAGGCGCGCCTGCGCGGCGCGGCGGCGCGCACCGGCGGCTACGTGGTGTCGAGCGCGCACCCGCGCATCGTCGACGGCAAGCGCACCAAGAATCCGCGCTACCTGCAGGTCAGGCCCGACCTCGTCCACCACCGCGACCGCTGGCTGGCGCTGGTCGGGACGCGCTTCCATCGCCGGATCGGTCCGCAGCAGGCGCTGCACCTGCCGGTCAATGCGGTGCTCGCCGGGCGGCGCAACAACCCGCCGGACGGCGCGATCCGCATGCTCGCGGTCTACAACCCGATCCACTACCAGGAGCTGCCCGAGCTGTTCATGGACTTCGTGTGCAGCCTGACCGGCAAGTCGCCGTCGACCACCGGCGCGGGCAGCGAGGGCGCGCTGACCAAAGGCCCATTCAACATGGTGCGCGCCACCGCCGACCTCAACAACGCCCTGGTCAGCGCCATCCTCACCGGCGCCGACGGCTTCACCTCCGCGGCTGGGCACATCGGCCCGCACGTCCAGGTCGACCACGACGTCAGTCTGCTCATCCCCGAGATCTGGTGCCGGCTGGCGGTCGCCGAGCGCGAGCCGGCGATGCTCATCCGCAATGGCCACCTGGAACGCATCGCCGACTTCAGCCACGGCGGACGCGCGATCCCGGCCAGCCGGCTCGGCTACCGCATCACGTCCAAGTTCGTGCACACCTTCTTCGGTCGCATCTTCGACACCCCCGCGGCGGTGTTCAACGAGGCCATCCTGCGCCCCGAGACCCAGGACCTGGAGGCCTTCGTCGCCGGCCTCGATTCCATCGTCGAGGCGCAGCAGCGCGTCGCGCAGAGCTACTTCGACGACGGCAGCATCGAAGAGGCCAGCCCGCCGCTCGCCGCCATCCTGCACGTCATGGCGCACGGCCACTGGCAGGGCAAGGGCATCGGCGATCCCGCGCTGCGCGCGCTGTTCACGCGCGAGAACCTGCTCGCCAGCGCCTGGTACCGCCGCCGCCTGGCGGTGAAGCAGGAGCGCGACACCGCGCTGTGGCGGCGCCACGTCGCCGCGCTCGAGGCCTTCCTCGCGCGGCGCAGCCACCAGGACGAGGCGCGCCGCCTGGATGTGGGTGGCCGCTTGGAGCGCGCCCGCGCCCAGCTCGCAGCCGTGTTGGCCCCGGATTACCTCGAGCAGCTGCAGGGGACGATCGGGGCGGATCCGATGGGGAAGGCGGAGGCGGTTTCAATGGGGAAGGCGTAGGAAGGGGAGGGGCGGAAGAGCAGAAGGTGGCAGGCAAGGCGACACAGAGTGGTTCTTCGTCGTCCGAGATGAAAACTTTCCGTCCAGCGCGGGGAAAGCGAAATCTGATCGAACAAGAGGAACGGAGAAACGGAGGAAGGCAGGGAGCCGGGAAAAAAGCGAAATCGGGAAAACGGCATCGCCATCTCTTGGCTGTCCTCCGTTCCTCCGTTTCTCTTGTTCGATCTCGATTTTCTGTTTTGACCAACGAGGTCCAAGTAGGTAATCGATCCAGGCGGAACGACGAAGAACCCACAGAGTAGGGCACCTCACCTCACTCTCCCATTCCGCTCTTCCGCTCTTCCCTCACCGCCACACCTCGACCGCGTGCTCCCTCCCATCATCGACGAGCGGGATCGCGTGGTCCGGCACATCCTGTCCGTCGACGCGGGTGGCCTGCGCTCCGCGTGCGACGGTGATGACGTAGGTGGCGGCGCCGTGGCGCCAGGTGCAGGTGAAGCCGTCCATGTCCTTGGCCAGGCAGGGCGTCACGAATAAGCGGTCGCCGGTCTTGCGCAGGCCGAACAGCTCTTCGATGAGCAGGCGGTACATCCAGCCGGCGGAGCCGGTGTACCAGGTCCAACCGCTGCGGCCGGTGTGCGGGGGCACGCCGTAGACGTCGGCGGCGATGACGTAGGGCTCGGCCTTGCTGGTCGCCAGGCGCTCGGCGTCGCCGCCGCGGCGCACCGGGTCGAGCAGGCGGGTGATCTCCCAGGCGCGCTCGGCGTCGCCGAGGCGCGCGAAGGCCATCGCCACCCACACCGCGGCGTGGGTGTACTGGCCGCCGTTCTCGCGCACCCCGGGCGGGTAGCCGCGGATGTAGCCGGGGTCGAGCGGGGTGTGGTCGAAGGGCGGGTCGAAGAGCTGCACCAGGCCGCGGCCGCGCCGTACCAGCTGCAGGTCGACCGCGTCCATGGCGGCGCGCGCGCGCCCGGGTTCGCCCGCGCCGCTCAGCACCGCCCAGCTCTGCGGCAGCGAGTCGATGCGGCACTCGCTGTTTTCCGCGGCGCCGATCGCCGCGCCCTCGTCGGTGAAGGCGCGCAGGTACCAGCGGCCGTCCCAGGCG
>JACDGQ010000201.1 GCA_013821615.1 Planctomycetota bacterium | reverse complement strand
CACCTGCACCGCGCAGCCCGCCTGCGCCAGGCGCCACGCGCAAGCCAGCCCGATGACGCCGCCACCGACGATGATGACGCGCGCGCCGCTCACTGATCGTTCAGGAGGTGCCAGAGCTTGTTGGTGAGCAGCGTCATCACGAAGTTCGCGATCATCACCAGCACGCTGGCCTGGACCACGCCGCGCGTGCACGCCTCGCCCACGCCGGTGGCGCCGCCGTGGGTCATCAGCCCGCGTCTTGAGGCGACGATCGCGATGATCGCGCCGAACACGAAGGTCTTGGCCAGGCCGGTGGTGACGTCCCAGGTCTTCATGTACTTGGCGGTGTTGAACCAGTACGCGCCGCCATCGGTCTGCCACACGTCGACGACCAGGAAGGCGGCGGCATAGACGCCGACCGCGCCCGCGATCGCCGATAGCACCGGCATCAGGCACACGCAGGCGAGGAAGCGCGGCGCCACCAGGTAGGCGACCGGGTCGGTGCCCATCACGCGCAGGGCGTCGAGCTGCTCGGTGACCTTCATGGTGCCGATCTCGGCCGCCATGTTCGAGCCCACCCGGCCGGCGACCATCAGCGCGGTGAACACCGGGGCGAGCTGGCTGGTCAGCGAATAGTTGACCATCGGCCCCGACATCACCTCGGCGTTGAACTTGACCAGGGTGGCGTAGCTCTGCACGCCCATCACCAGGCCGATCGAGGCGCCGCTGATCACCACGACCGGCAGGCTGAGGAAGCCGATATGGTAGAGCTGGGTGACGATCACCTCGCGGCGCTGGCGGTCCTTGAACAGCGCGCGCAGCGCCGCCCAGCCGAGGGCGCCGAGCTGGCCGGTGGCGGTCAGGCCCTCGACGGTCAGGCGCCCGATCAGCGCGGTCGCACCCTTGGCGGTGCGCGCCGGGCGGATGTAGGTGAACGGGTTCAGCAGCGGCACGTCCGGGTTGTAGACCCGGCCGGGCGCGAGTCCATGGACCCCGGCCAAGGCATGATCGGCACTGCGCGCTTGTGGAGGGCCCCGCGCCGCGCTAAGCCCCGCCATGGCGCGCCGCGCAATCCGCCTCTGGCTGATCGACGACAGCTCCGAACCGCACGCGGTCGCCGCCGAGACCGCGGCGCGCCTGGGCGGCATCGCGCTCAGCCACTTCCACTCCGGCAGCGACGCGGTCGAGGCCTTCGCCGGGCTGGCCGCGCAGACCCCCGACGACCTTCCGGAGGTCGTGCTGATGGATTTCTACCTCGGGGTCAGCGAGCGCGGCGACCGCATCACCGCCGAACTGCGCCGCTTGGAGCCGCCGGGCGCCGCGGTCACCATCGTCGGCTACAGCAGCGTGCTGGCCGGCAGCCAGAGCATCCTCGCCGCCGGAGGGGATGCGATCGTGCCCAAGCAGCGCACGCCGGATGGCGTCAATCCGAGCCTGAGCCGCTTCCTGCGCGACTGGCGGCGGGTGCGACGCGGCGAAAGCTCGGGCGCAGGCCACTGACAGTCGCCCGCCGCGCGACCGACGCCTCCGGCTCCCCGTCGCCAAAGGCGCTGGCTGATCGCAATCCTTATACTTTACTTTAAAACATATAGATATCGCTATGATCGTGCGATAGCCGATAAAGTGGGCCGAATTCACCGTGAACCTTCCGGTTTCCGTGGAGGACGTCGTAATTTGAAGTCGCCTCCCATCTGGATCGTGCCAGGATAGTAGCGCCAGTATTCCATTTGACTGTATTTCGACGTGCGGATACAGCCTGCCGACTCTCCTGTCCTGTCAATCAGGGCACTTTTGCGCGTTCCGGATGCCGACCCTCCCACGGGTCAGCCGAAGTCCCCGTGGTTGCCGAGGTAAGCCGATGCATCGCAAGACCATCCTGCTGGTCGAGGACAACCCCGACGACGAGCTGCTGACCAAGCGGGCGCTCACCAAGAACCAGATCCTGACCCGCCTGGTGGTCGCCCACGACGGCGTCGAGGCGCTCGACTACCTGTTCGGCACCGGCATCCACGCCGGCCGCGACCTCAGCGACCAGCCCACGGTGGTGCTGCTCGACCTGAAGCTGCCGCGCATCGACGGGCTCGAGGTGCTGCGCCGCGTGCGTGCCGACGAGCGCACGCGCATGCTGCCGGTGGTGGTGCTGACCTCCTCCAAGGAGGACCAGGACCTCAAGCGCTGCTATCAGGTGGGCGCGAGCAGCTACGTGCGCAAGCCCGTGGACTTCGACGAGTTCATCGAGGCGGTGCGCCAGCTCGGGATGTACTGGCTGGTGCTGAACGAATCCCCCGTGCAGGGCCTGTAAGGCGATGGGCAAGCCCATCCGCCTGCTGATCGTCGAGGACGACGAGGACGACGTCGAGCTGCTGCTGCGCGAGATCCGGCGCGGCGGCTTCGAGCCGGAATTCCTGCGCGTCGACACGCCGCAGGGGATGCGCGACGCCCTGCTGCGCGAATGGGATCTGGTGATCTCCGACTTCAGCATGCCGCAATTCAGCGCCCCGGCCGCGCTCAAGCTGCTGCGCGATTCCGGCCAGGACCTGCCCTTCATCATCGTCAGCGGCTCGATCGGCGAGGACCACGCGGTCGCCACGCTGAAGTCGGGCGCCGCCGACTTCATCACCAAGGGCATGCTCGGCCGCCTGGTCGGCGCGCTTGAGCGCGAACTGCGCGAGGCCGAGTCGCGGCGCGCGCGGCGCCGCGCCGAAAGCCTGCTCAAGGAGTCGAACGCCCGCCTGCGCACCGTGGTCGCCGCCTCGCCGCTGGGCAAGGTGGTGCTCGACCGCGCCGGCCTGGTGCGCCTGTGGAATCCGGCGGCGGAGCGCATCTTCGGCTGGAGCGAGGCCGAGGTGCTGGGCCAGCCGGTGCGCTTCGTCGGCCCCGACACCGCGCCCGAGTTCACGCTGCTCGCCGAGGGCGTCTACGCCGGCAAGTCCTTCACCGCCATCGAGGCGCGCTGGCTGACCAAGAGCGGCGCACCGATCCAGGTCAGCTCGTCGCTGGCGCCGCTGCGCAACGACGCCGGCGAGGTCGACAGCCTGCTCGCGGTGATCGAGGACATCACCGAGCGCAAGAACCTCGAGCGGCAGCTCTTCCAGGCGCAGAAGATGGACGCCATCGGCAAGCTCGCCGGCGGCGTCGCCCACGACTTCAACAACCTGCTGACCGTGATCAACGGCCGCTGCCACCGCATCCTCGCCAAGCTCCAGCCCGAGGACCCGCTGTGGCGCGAAGCCGACATCATCAACCAGACCGGCGAACGCGCCGCCAAGCTGGTGCGCCAGCTGCTCGCCTTCAGCCGCAAGCAGATCTTCCAGCCGCAGATCCTCGAACTGAACGTCACCATCAGCGAGATGGGCAAGATGCTCAAGAGCCTGATCGGCGAGGGCGTCGAACTGGTGACCCTGCTGGATCCCGACCTCAAGCGCATCAAGAGCAGTGCCGCGCAGCTCGAACAGATCATCCTCAATCTGGTGGTGAACGCCAGCGAGGCCATGCCGCACGGCGGCCGCCTGACCATCCAGACCGCCAACGTGCGCATCGGCGACGAGGCCGCCCGCTCCAATCCCGACGCGGTGCCCGGCATCCACGTCGCCCTGACCGTCAGCGACACCGGCCTGGGCATGGATGCCGCGACCCAGGCGCGCATCTTCGAGCCGTTCTACACCACCAAGGCGCAGGGCTCCGGGCTCGGCCTGGCCACGGTCTACGGCATCACCAAGCACAGCGGCGGCTTCATCTCGGTGAGCAGCGAGCTCGGCCGGGGCGCCTCCTTCCGGGTGTGCTTCCCCGCCAGCGACGAGGTCAGCGTCGTGCAGCCTGGCAGCGGCCCGCACCGCTGCCTGCTCGGCGCCAACGAGACCATCCTGGTGGTCGAGGACGAGGACGACGTGCGCTCGCTGGTGGTGCAGGTGCTCGAATCACAAGGCTGCCAGGTGATGGCGGCGCGCAACTGGGTCGAGACCTTCGGCCTGGTCAAGAAGCACACCGGGCGCATCAACCTGCTGCTCACCGACGTGGTCATGCCGCAGATGTCGGGCCGCGAGATCGCCGCCAGCCTCGCGCCGCTGTGCCCCGGCATGAAGGTACTTTACATGTCCGGCTACACCGACAGCGCCATCGTCCAGCACGGCGTGCTCGAGCCGGGCATCAAGTTCCTGCAGAAGCCGTTCAGCCCGGATACGCTGGTGAGGACGATACGGGAGGTGTTGGATGAGGGGTGATGGCTTGGGCGGCTGACAGCCGACAGCCGATAAAACAGGAGGGATGGAGACGCGGAGATCGGAGGAGGGAGCCTGGGGGCGGGGCCCAGCCATGGCTGGGATGTGGGGCGTGATCGACGCCGCTCGGGAACCTCGATCGTCCTAGCCTCCAGTGGTCCTCATCCGATCTCCGTGTCTCCATCCCTCCTGTTCTATCCGTTGTCGGCTGTCGCTGTCCGATGTCGTCCGGCCGCCCCTACCCCAGCCACACCGTTACGCCCGCCTGCACCACGCCGATCACCGCGCCCAGGATCAACCCCCACCATTCGATGGCGCGGAATTCCCGGCTGGCGATGCGGTTGACCATGGTTTCGAGGCGGTCGAGGTCGAAGGCGGCGAGATTGTCGCGCGCGATGCGGCCGACGTCGAGGCGCTCACGCGCCACGGCCTTGAGCTTGGCGATGATCCCGGGCTGGGCGGCGACCAGTTCGGCGAGCACGCTCTCGCGGATGCCGGCGATGCGCTCGGGGGTGACCAGGCCGCCGATGAATGGCAGCTTGCGCAGGTCCTCGAGCTTCGCTGCGATGGCGCGGTCGAGCGGCTCGGCGAGGTGCGGCACCAGATCGATGCCGTCGAGCCCCTTGAGCAGATCATCGGGCCGCACCAGTTCATCGCCGACCACCTGGCCGATGCTCGCCGCGAGCTCCTGCTGGCGGCGCGGCAGCAGGCCCTGCAGGCCGAGGCGCGGCGTGCGCGGGTGGAACAGCATCTTGATCGCGACCCAGTTGGTCACCCAGCCGATGCCGCCGCCCAGCACCGGCATCATCACCCATGGCACCCAGTTCATGCGCAGCTCCTGTTCCCGCTCAATGGTGCGGCGGGGCCGCCTTCATGGCGGGATCCGGAGCACGGTCAACGACCGGCGCGCCAACGGGTTCCCCCTGGCGACCCCGCCTGACCCCCTAGGCTGTGGCCCATGAGCACCCATTCCTCCCAGCGCATGCCCGCCTCCAGCTCCGGCCCGGTGCCGATCGTCGTGCACGGCGCCGCCGGCCGGATGGGCCAGCGCATCCTCACCCTGGCGGCCAATGATCCGGCCTTCCGGGTCGTCGCCGGCGTCGATCGCGTGGTCGGCCGGCTGCGCGACCTGGGCATCCCCTGCGACGCGCCGCTGCTCACCGAGATGCCCATCGAGAAGGGCGCGGTGGTCATCGACTTCAGCCATCCCGGCAGCTTCAAGGCGCTCGCCGCGCACTGCGGCGCGCACGGCATGCACCTGGTCAGCGGCACCACCGGCATCGCCCCGCTCGAGATCGAGGAGGGCATCGCCGCGGTCTCCAAGCAGGCCGCCGTGCTCTACGCGCCGAACATGAGCGTCGGCGTCAACGTGGTGTTCCGCATCGCCGCGCAGATCGCGCGCACCCTCGGCCTGGACTACGACATCGAGGTGGTCGAGGCGCACCACAACCAGAAGGTCGACGCGCCCTCGGGCACCGCCTTCGGCATCACCGACGCGATCTGCGCCGCCACCCACCGCACGCGCACCGACCTGGTGCATGGTCGCCAGGGCCAGACCGGCGCGCGCCGCAAGGGCGAGATCGGCGTGCACGCGCTGCGCATGGGCGACGTGGTCGGCGACCACACCGCCTACTTCGTCGGCAACGGCGAGCGCATCATGATCAGCCACGTCGCGCACAGCCGCGACATCTTCGTGAAGGGCGCGCTGCGCGCCGCCACCTTCATCAGCCGCCAGAAGCCCGGCCGCTACTCGATGGAGCACGTGCTGGGGCTGTAGACCACGCGAGGAGAGGGATGAACAGGAGGCCACGGAGGCGCGGAGAGGAACAGCGGGGCTGTGCCCAGCCGATGAACACCAGTCCGACCCAGACGCGCCGCCGTCCGTCCAGCCACGATCCCGCCATCGGTCCCGGCCCTGGCCTCCTCCGCGCCTCCGTGCCCTCCTGTTCTATCCCCGCAACGATGGGTACGTGTCAGAACGCATGATCCGCGCGCTGACCGTCGACGCTGCCGGCACGCTCATCGTCCCCGATCCCGGAGTGGGCGCGGTCTACGCCGAGGTCGCCGCCGCCTGCGGCCTGGTGCGCGAT
>JACDGQ010000200.1 GCA_013821615.1 Planctomycetota bacterium | reverse complement strand
GGTGACCAGACCGAGCAGTTCGCGATCGATGAGCGCGTGACCGTCCTCAGGCGGATCGCAGCGGAACAGCACCACCGCGTCGTGGGCGGCGAGTGGCGCGTGCAACTGCAGGCGGAAGAGCTCGCGCACCCAGCGCTTGAGCTGGTGGCGGCGCACCGCCAGGGGCGCGGTCTTCGCCGAGATCATGATGCCCAGCCGCGCGCGGGCGCCCGGCGCGCGTGGCCGCAGCAGCAGCACGACGTGGCGGCCCGCCGCCTTCTGCTGGCGGTTGAACACCCGCGAATAATCGCGGCCGTCGTGCAAGCGCATCTCCGGCGTGAAGCGGGCGGTCATGCGCGCATGGTGGCGCGGCCGCGGCGTCGGCAATGCGCGTCGGCCGACGGTCACCGCGATACGGACCCACAAACTCGAAGCACAGCTGGTCCATGGGTCGAAATCATGTCTTTTCGACACAATTCGCAATTCAACCGACGCATGTCATGAGACAAAAGCGTCAGATGGAACGTTGTAAGCAGCTGAAGCCAACATTCTGCTTACCCGCAGCGGGTAGGCTCCGATACTAAAGACATGGCGGATGCGGCTCCAATCACGGGGATCAGCGGGGTGTCGGGGGATCCGTCACGGCAAGGGGGCCTTGGCGGCCGCCCGCGTCCGCGTCCAACCGAGACTGAGCGCATTCGCCGCGGTGAGACCCGCCCCGCCGACGTGCCCGACGTCGGGGTCGAGGCGGCAGTCGAGGATCCCACCTCAACCCTGGTCCAGGCGCTCGATCGCCTGCGCGCCACGGACGCAGTGCGTCCGGCGGACGACGCGATGGTGCGCATGCTGCGCGGCATGCGCCATTATCAGGAGGAATCCCGGCACGGATTGCCGGTCATCGGCGACGGCGCGGAGTCGATGACGATGCCGCCGATCGCGCCGGTATGAGGGATGGCTGACGGCTGACGACTGACGGCTGACGGCTGACAGTCGCTGGCCGCCAGCCCGGCTGTCCACCAGGCCGCCGCCTCAACCAGTCTTGACCTCCCGACCGGCTTCCCTACAGTTCCGCCCTCCTGGTCGGGGCGGATCGTCCGTCCCCGAGAGCACATCCGCCGCTTCCGGCGTGGTTCCCCGCAGCTTGTCCGCGGGGGGTCACCGGGGCGCGCCGGCGGCTGCGCTCCTCACAACCCCTGCGCGCGCCCCCAGCCAGATCCCCGTGCAGAGGGGACCTGGAACGCTCCCGCGAGGGAGTTGGAGAGACCAATGCCCATCGTCAACGTGAAAGAGCTCCTGGAATCCGGTATCCACTTCGGAACCGCCTCCAGCCTCTGGCATCCGCGCATGAAGCCGTACATCTTCGGCAAGCGCAACGCCATCCACATCCTCGACATCAAGCAGACCGTGCGCGGCCTGATCCAGGCGCACTACTACGCGGCCAAGCTCGGCAAGGCCAACAAGACCATCCTCTTCGTCGGCACCAAGCGCCAGGCCCGCGACGTCGTTCGCGACGGTGCGCGCAGCATCGGCCAGCCCTACGTCGCCGAGCGCTGGCTGGGCGGCATCCTGACCAACTTCGAGACCGTGCGCGCCAGCGTGCGCCGCCTCGACGAGATCGAGCGCGACCAGGCGAGCCCGGAATACATCCGCGAGTCGAAGAAGGTCCAGGCCCGCGACGCGCGCGAGCGCCGCCGCATCCTGCGCAACCTCGAGGGCGTGCGCACCATGCACAAGCTGCCCGATGCGCTGTTCATCGTCGACCCGCACAAGGAGATGAGCGCGGTGCGCGAGGCCCACCGCCTGCGCATCCCGATCATCGGCCTGGTCGACACCGACTGCGATCCGGACCTCGTCAACCTGCCCATTCCGGGCAACGACGACGGCATCCGCGCCATCCAGGCGGTGGTCAAGGTGGTCCTCGCCGGCTACACCAAGGGCCGCGCCGATCAGATCACCCGCGAGCCGGTGGCCCCCGCCGCCGCCGCTGCCGCCGAGCCCGCGGCCAAGTGAGCCCGCCATCCGGGCGCGCGTCGCGCGCCCGGATGCCATCTCCCGTTCCGCACCCCGCACGAACCGGCGCCTCCGCGCCCTGGTGACACCATGAACAATCCCCAGCTCGAGATCACCGCGAAGCTCGTGATGACGCTGCGCGACCGTACCACCCTGCCGATGATGAAGTGCAAGCAGGCCCTCGAGGCGACCAAGGGTCAGCCCAGCGAGGAGGCCTGGATGGAGGCTGCCATCTCCCACCTGCGCAAGCAGGGCCTGGCCGCCGCCGACAAGTTCGCCGGCCGCGAAACCGCCAACGGCGGCCTCGGACTCGCCCTCGCCCCCGGCAAGGGCACCCTCGTCCTGCTCGGCTGCCAGACCGACTTCGTGTCCGGCAACGATGTCTTCAAGGAGCTGGTGAAGCAGCTCGCCGAGACCGCGCTCAAGGCCGGCGCCGCCGACGTCGACGCGCTCAAGGCCGCGCCCTTCGACGGCACCACCGTCGCCGAGGCGATCCCGCTCAAGATCCAGCAGATCGGCGAGAACCTGGTCATCGCCCGGGTCGCGCCGCTCAGCGGCGACGTGGTGGTCGGCTACAACCACGGCGGCAAGATCGCCACCCTGGTCAGCGGCACCGGCGACGCCGCCAAGCTGCGCATGATCGCCCTGCACGTCGCCTCGGCCAATCCCGCCCCGGTCGCGCTCGCGCGCGCCGGCGTCGATCCCGAACTGATCAAGAAGGAGGAGGAGATCCTCCTCGCCACGCCCGAGGTCACCGCCAAGCCCGAGGCCATGCGCGGCAAGATCGTCCAGGGCAAGCTCGGTCGCTTCTACAAGGAGCGCGTGCTGCTCGAGCAGGAGATGCTGCTCGACGCCGAGAAGGGCGAGAGCGTTGAGAAGTACGCCGCCCGCCACGGGCTGACCGTGACCGGCTTCGTGCGCCTGTCGGTCTGAGAACCCGCATCTCCGATGGCGGCGGAATCCCCTGGTGAGAACCGGGGGATCTTCGTTCTGTCGCGCAACGGAAGGCTGATGACGGCCGGCAGCCGATAGAACAGGAGGACGCGGAGGCGCGGAGGGACAGCGGGAGTCTGAAGCCAGGAATGCGCTTCGGCAGAGCCTCCGCCCAGATCGCTCCTCCGCTCCTCCGCTCCTCCGCTCCTCCGCTCCTCCGCGTCCTCCTGTTCTATCGGCTGTCGCGATGCGCGGCCCGCAGTCCAGGATTCAGTGCAGTTCTATGGTTATCGCCGCTGCCATGGCCTGTGCGCGCTCACGCGCCTGCTCCACCGTGTCGCCTGCGGCGACCGCCACCGCGAGGCGCCGCTTGCCGGTGCACACCGGTTTGCCGAACAGCCGCACCTGGCTCTCGGGGATGGCGAGCGCCTGATCGAGGCCGGTGAACAACGGCACGCCCTCGCCCTCGCCGAGGATGGCGGCGCTGGCGGCGGGGCGCAGCACCTGGATGGGCGGTACCGGCAGGCCGAGGATGGCGCGCGCGTGCAGCGCGAACTGGCTGTACTGCTGGCTGCCCAGCGTGACCAGGCCGGTGTCGTGCGGGCGCGGGCTGACCTCGCTGAAGATCACCTGCTCGCTGCCGTCCGCGGCGTGCGCGACGAACAGCTCGACGCCGAAGATGCCGTGGCCGCCGAGCGCCTGCACCACGCGCGTGGCGATGCGCTGGCTCTCCGCCCAGGCGGCCGGCGACATCGGCGTGGGCTGCCAGGACTCGCGGTAGTCACCGTCGATCTGGATGTGGCCGATGGGCGGGCAGCACTGGATGCCGTTCACCGCACTGACCGTCAGCACGGTGATCTCGTAGGTGAAACGTACGAAGCCCTCGACGATGCACATGCCGGCGCCGGCGCGGCTGCCCGCCTGCGCGTAGGCCCAGGCCTGCTCGAGCGCCTCGGGCCCGCGCACCACGCTCTGGCCCTTGCCCGATGACGACATGATCGGCTTGATCACGCACGGATAGCGAAGCGCCTGCGCGGCCGCGGCGAACTCGGCGGCGGTGTCCACGAAGCGGTAGGGCGAGGTCGGCAGGCCGAGCTCCTCGGCGGCCAGGCGGCGGATGCCGGCGCGGTTCATGGTCAGCTGCGCGGCGCGTGCGCAGGGCGCGACGCGGAAGCCCTCGCGCTCGAGCGCGACCAGGGTGTCGGTAGCGATGGCCTCGATCTCGGGGACGATCAGGTGCGGGCGCTCGGCCTCGACCACCGCGCGCAGGCGCGCCCCGTCGAGCATCGGGAAGACGTGGCTGCGGTGCGCGACCTGCATCGCCGGCGCGTGTGCGTAGCGGTCGCAGGCGATGACCTCGCAGCCCAGGCGCTGCAGCTCGATCGCCACCTCCTTGCCGAGCTCGCCGGAGCCGAGCAGCATGACCCGGGTGGCGGAGGGGGAGAGCGGGGTGCCGAGGGTGGTCATGGGGGTGGGATGGTCGGGGGGTCGGCGCGTTGGCAACGGGGAAGGTGGACTCCGTCCTTGGCTTGACTGCGCCCAAACCGATCCAGCGTGGGTCCTGCGCCGGGAGCACCTCCGGCGGGAAACGCCTCGCCATGTCGGACACCTCCAAGTCGCTGCCTGCATACCGCCTCGGCATCGACCTGGGGGGGACCAAGATGTATGCGCTGGTCATCGACCGGAAGGGCAAGGTGGTGGGGTCGTCCAGGCGTGCGACCAAGAGCGAGCTCGGCTACCGCAAGGTCCTGGGCCGTCTCGCCGAGACCGCGCGCGAGGCGGTGTTCGAGGCCGGGATCAAACTCAAGGAGCTGCGCAGCGTCGGGGTCGGCGTGCCCGGGCCGGTCGACGCGGCCAAGGGCCGCGTGCTGCTCGCACCCAACCTCGGTTGGGGCGCCAAGCCGGTGGCCAAGGACCTCGGCGCGCTGCTCGGCAAGCGCGTGGTGCTGGGCAACGACGCCAACTTCGGCGGCCTCGGTGAGGCCACCCATGGCGCGGCGCGCGGCACCGCCAGCTCGGTCGGCGCCTTCGTCGGCACCGGCCTGGGCGGCTCGGTGGTGCTCGCCGGGCGGGTGCTGAACGGTGCGCACGGCTTCGGCGGCGAACTCGGACACATCCGCGCGCCGTTCGGCACCGCCAAATGCCCCTGCGGCCGGGTCGGCTGCCTCGAGACCATCGCCAGCAAGACCGGCATCGCGCGCATCATCGCCGCTGGCGTCAAGGCCGGGAAGCGCAGCAGGCTCAAGCTCTCCGATGACGGCCGGCTGCGCTCCGGCGACCTGCTGCGCGCGTGGCAGGCGGGCTGCCCGCTGACCATCGACGCGCTCACCCAGTGTGCGCGCGCGCTGGCCTGGGGCCTCGCCACCGCGGCCAACCTCATCGATCCCGAGGTCTTCATCCTCGGCGGCGGCGTGATGGAGGCGCTCGGCGACGAACTGCTGCCAATGGTGCGCGGCAGCCTCGGCGAATTCAGCGTGCAGTTCACGCGCCGCAAGGCCGACCTGCGCCGCGCCCGCCTCGGCGACGAGGCGGTGGCGACCGGTGCGGCCGTGGCCAGCGTCCCGCAGGAGACCTGACGCATGGCCGATGCGCAGACCGTTGCCGCCGTCCCCGCCGCCGCACCGCGCCCGGTCGCGGTGGTCGACTGCGGCACCAGCGCGGTGCGCGCCTACATCGCCGAGCTTGTCGGCGACGGCTACCGCATCCTCGAGGACCTCGCCTACCCGGTCGACATGACCACCAGCTTCATCGCCGGCAAGCTGACGCGCGAGGCCATGGACGGCGTGGTCGATGCCTTCGCCGGCATCGTCGCGGCGGCGCGCAGCTACGGCATCGCCGAGGTGCGCGCGGTGGCGACTTCGGCCCTGCGCGAGGCGGTCAATGCCGACGTGCTGATCGAGCGCGTGCGCGACCGCCACAATGTGGTGCTGGAGGCGATCGACAACGCCGAGGAGGCGCGGCTCTACGGCGAGGCGCTGCGCATCCTGCTCAAGCGCTGCGGCAAACGCCTGCAGGGCAACACGCTGTTCATCGACCTCGGCTCGGGCAGCACCTGCATCAGCCTACTCCACGACGGCAAGCTGGTGCATTCGGTCGACGAGCACTACGGCACGGTGCGCCTCTACGAGCAGTTCAAGGCGCTGCGCGACAGCACCGACTTCAGCGTCACCGTCGACCGCTTCGCGCTCGGCGCGGCGCGCATGCTGCTCGACCGGCTGCCCAAGGGCAGGGTCAACCACCTGGTGGTCACCGGCGGCGACGTGCGCCGGCTCTATGGCTTGCTGCAGCCGGGGTCCGGCGGCGCGGGCGGCGCCCAGCCGGTGGCCAAGCCGCTGATCGAGCCGCTCTCGGCCCAGGATCTCGACGCGTGGTTCGAG
>JACDGQ010000199.1 GCA_013821615.1 Planctomycetota bacterium | reverse complement strand
AACGCGCCCTCGAGGACTACCACCGCGGCCTGGTGGTGGAGCGCCTGGGCGCCGCCGGCCTCGGCGCGGATGCGCTGCGCCCGCTCGAGCGCAGCGTGGTCACGGTCGCGCCGGTGGCGGAATCGATCCGCACGCGCCTCGCCGGCATGATCCCGCTGCTGCTGGTGATGCTGGCGATCAGCGGCGCCTTCTACCCCGCGCTCGACCTGATCGCCGGCGAGCGCGAGCGCGGCACGCTCGAGAGCCTGATGTCGTGGCCGGTGGCGCGCCGCGACATCTTCCTCGGCAAACTGCTGGTGACCTGCGCAGCGGCGGCGATCTCGGTGATCCTCAACCTGCTGTCGCTGGCCCTGACCACCGCCCTCGCCGGCAGCCAGCTCGCCGGCAGCGCCGGCGCGGGCGTGTCCGGCATGCTCGCGGTCGGCGGCGGCACGCTGCTGCTCAGCTTCCTGGTGCTGGTGCCGATCACCATCACCCTGGCCGCGCTGTCGCTGGCCCTGGCCGGGCTCGCGGCGAGTTCGAAGGAGGCGCAGAACTACCTCAGCCCGCTGCTGGTGGTGGTGATGGTCGCGGCCGGCGTGGCGGCGACGCCCGACCTGCGCCCAAGCCTGGTCCTGGACCTGGTGCCGATCACCGGCTCGGTGCTGGTGCTGAAGGAGAGCCTGGCGGGCGCGGCGCTGCCGGTCTTCCACCTCGCCATGGCCTCGGCGGCGAGCCTGGCGCTGGCCGCGGTGGTGGTGAGCTGGGCGGCGCGCCTGCTCGACTCGGAGCGCTTCCGCTATCCCGGCCTGGTGCGCGCGGGCTGGGGACGTTTCCGCCGCTGGGGCCTGGGCGAGCCGCTGCCGAACGGCCTGGAGGTGATGGCGGTGTTCGCCATCGCGGTTGGCGGCATGACCTTCGGCGCCGGCGCCTTCATGCGCTGGCAGCACCAGTGGGTACCGCTGTTCGTCGCCGGACCGCTGCTGCTGTTCGTCGCCCTGCCGGCGCTCGCGCACTGCTGGCTTGGCGCCTACCGCGCGCGCGAGCTGCTCCAACTCGCCTGGCCGCGGGCCAGCGGGCTGCTGCGCTCCGGATTCGCCCTGCCCTTCGCCGTGCTCACCAGCATCGCCATCGGCAGCCTGCAGCCGGCGCCGCCGCCCGACGCGGCTGGCAGCGGCATGCTCGAGCAGGTGGTGGCCGCCCTGCGCGGCGACGGCCTGCTCGTCGAGCTGCTGTGCCTGGCGGTGATCCCCGGCATCTGCGAGGAGCTGCTCTGCCGGGGCACCCTGCTCACCGGCCTGCGCCGCAGCCTGGGCGACACCGGCGGCGTGCTGATCTCGGCGTTCCTGTTCGCCACCCTGCACCTCTCGCCCTACCGCTTCCTGCCGCAGTTCACGCTCGGGGTGTTCCTCGCCCTGCTGACCCTGCGCACGCGCTCGCTGCTGCCGGCGATCCTGCTGCACGCCGGCCACAACGCGCTGGCCGTGCTGCTCAGCGACCACCACGATGCGCTGGTCAAGATCCTGCCCGAACCCGTGCACCGCCTGCTCGCCGGCATCGCCCACCTGCCCTCGGCGGTGGCGCTCGCCATCGGACTCGCCGGCCTGCTCATCTGCACCTCACTGCCGCGCCGCGCGACCCCTCCCGCCGCCTGAACTCATTTCGGATGCGGCCATCCGGACCACGGCGCCACGGACTTGCCGCAGCGACGCAGAGGTGGAGGAGAGAGGTCGCAGAGGCGACGCAGCAGGGATGGAGAGAAAAACCGCAGCGCACGCAGCACCGAGCGGAATCGCGGCGAGCAATCCCCTAGCGGCCGTCCTCTGCGGCCTCTTGCCTGCCCCCTCTGCGCCTTTGCGGTACATCCCTCACCCGCATGTGCGCGCAGGCGTCCGCAAACGGCAGGGCGTTCCGGAAGGCCCGCTGGCCGCTCCGGAACGCCCTGGGCGCGCACTCGCTCTGCTGACGATCAGTCGTCCTCGACCTGCATGATCTTGACGCGGATGATGCCCTTGCCGAAGGCGCCGTCGCTGGTGTAAGGCGCGAGGAACAAGCGGCCGTCGCCCTCGATGATGCCCGGCGAGAGGCGCGCGCCGTTCTCGATGAACATCACCATCGCGCCGATCTGGTGATCGCCGGAACTGTAGAAGGTGAAGAAGCCATTCTTGCTCTTGGGATGGTAGCCCTTGAAGTCGCTGGTCAGCTGGTCGCCGTAGTAGTCCAGCGTCCAGGTGTCGCTGGGATTGGGCACGACGCGCAGGCGCGCGCCCGGGACCAGGCGCATGTTGGTGTCGTTGCGGTCCTTGCTCGCCGAGACCTGGACGAGGGCGCCCTTGAGGCGCTCCCACTGCTTCTCGGTGAGATTGTTGTAGTCGAGGTTGGTCATCGGCAGCAGACCCTCGAGCTCTTCGAGGCGCTGCGCGACCTTGTCCTTGGTCACGCCGGTCAGGCCGGGCAGGGCGCCCTTGTACCACATGAAGGAACGGCTCAGCATCGCGTCCTTGGTGGGCGAGCGGCCCTTCTTGCCGAGGTCGTACCAGCGGTCGGCGACTTCGACCTGCTGCAGGGCACCCGCCGGCTTGGCGAGCTCCATCTCGGCGATCTTCTTGAAGTCGGCGTCGGAGCCGTGCGCGAGCAGCGGCAGGCCCAGCTCCCAGCTGTTGCCTTCGAGGGCGAAGTGCTTGCCGACCGCGCTGTTGGCGTCGGCGTCCTCGGGGTTGTCGAGCAGCTTGAGGATGGCGTTGACGGTATCCTTGCCCTTGGCCTTGCTCAGCACCGCCTTCTTGCGCGCCTTGGCGTCGACCCCGGTGAAGCTCGCGCCCATGAAATCGGAGGTGGTGATCACTGCGTAATAGTCGCCCAGGTCCATCGCCACATCGGTGGCCGAGCTGAGCAGCGCCCACAGCATCTTGCTGTCGTCCTTGCTGGACTGGGCCTGCTCCATCAGCTTCTTCAGGAGGGAGCGCTTCTGGCCGGGCTTGCGCCTGGCGAACTCGTCCTTGTAGAGTTTGCGCAGCGCCTGGTCCGAAGCCTTCTGGTCGGCGGCCGAAGGCTGCTCGACCGCGGTGATGCCCGCGGGCAAGCTGGCGGGGCGGGTGAAGAGCGTCTGGCGGGCGGATTCCTTCTCGGCCTTGTAGGCGTCCATCGCCTTCTGCTGGGCGGCGAGGCTGAAGTTCTGCGCCTTGATGCCGATGTCGGTGCCGGGGAAGCGCTGCGCCACCTCGAACCAGCGGCGGCAGATCGCGTCGACGTCGTCCGGGCTGTCCTTGGCGAACTTCGCGGCGCGGTCGAAGTAGGCCTTGCCCTCGTCCTTGCCGACCGTCTTGTTCGCCACTTGATCGGCGGTGGCGAGCGCGGCGGTGACCGTGGCGTCGCCGTGCTTGGTCGCGACGAAGCGCTTCACGTCGTCGATGTCCATGCGCTTCTTGCACCAGAAGATGTTGGCCTCGAGCTCGCAGATCTTGTCGGTGTCGCCGGCCTGCTGGTAGTAGGGCAGGGCCTGGCTGAAGGACACCGCGGCCTCGACGCTCTTGCTCGGCTCGTCGTTCGAGGCGATCATCGCCGCGTTGCCCTTCATCACCAGGCGCGCCGCCTCGCGGCCCTGGTCGGGCTCGCCGACCTGACGCGGGGGCGGGGTCTCGGCAGCAGTGCCGGCGGGCTTGACCGCGCCCTCGCCCGCGGGCTTGGGATCAGCGCCGGTTTCAGCGCCTTCCGCAATCACCGTGGTCGGGACCTGGGAAAGTATCGAGAGGCAAACCACCAGCAGGGCAGGGACGAGGCGCATACTTGAACTCCATATGGCAGAGCAGATGAACGGCCGGATCTTCTCGGGGTGGACGCAACGGGCAAGTGATTATTATACCTCAGCGTGACTGATCCGGGCGAAATGACGTACACCGCGGCGTTTCCTTGCGCGCCCCCTGGTCACCCGACGCTGGCGTGATCAACGGCCCACCGGCCAGCCCGCGACTTAGGCCACCCCTGCCCACGAACGAGCGCGCAATTCCTTAGTGACCGGGCTGGCGGCGCGGGGGGTGGCGCAGGAACTCCGGCCGGCCACAGTGCGGACCGGACGGGGTCAGGAAGCTTGGCAGGGAGATCGGGCCCGCAGCTTTTGCCTTGCAATCAGCGCGAGCGGCACATTCTTCCCGGCCCAACGTGATAAGCGCCCGGCCCACCGGGATCAACGCCACTTCTTCTCCGTTCCGACTCCAGGAGCCCGTCGCATGGCCCGCTATACCGGCCCCCGCCTTCGCATCATCCGCCGCCTCGGCACTGAGCTGCCTGGCCTGACCACCAAGACTGCCGCGCGCCGACCCAATCCCCCGGGTCACGCCGCCGCCGGCAAGCGCATGTTCAAGGTCAGCGAGTTCGGCCTGCGCCTGCGCGAGAAGCAGAAGCTGCGCTACCACTACGGCGTGACCGAGCGCGGCCTGCGCCTGCTCTACCAGAAGGCCTATGGCCTGCCCGGTGACACCGGCCGCAACCTGCTGTCGCTGCTCGAGTCGCGGCTCGACAACCTGGTCTGGCGCGCCGGCCTGACGCGCACCATCCCGGCCGCCCGCCAGCTGCTGGCGCACGGCCACGTGATGCTCGCCGGCCACCGCGCCAAGAGCGCCGGCCAGCACATCAAGGTCGGCCAGATCTTCTCGGTCCGCGAGTCCGCCCGCAATCGCGAGGACCTGCGCCTGACCGTGAACAGCCCGGTCCTTGAGCGCCCGACCGGCCTGAAGGTCGACCTCGACACCCTGGCCGTGACCGTCGAGGCCCTGCCGGGTCCCGAGCAGGTCCCCTTCCCGGTCGATATCCAGAAGGTCATCGAGTTCTTCGCCAAGTAAGCCGAAGGATCTCGGTTTCGTTGCAAGAGCCGCAAGGGATTACCCTTGCGGCTCTTTTTTGGCCACTGGGAAATCTTGGGCTGCGCTGCGGCCCGGCCCAACCGCGCGCTTTCAGGGGGCCGATTCGCCGTCCACGCGCCACTCGAGCACCCCGCTGGAATGGCCTTGCTGCAATTCGACGGTCAGGCGCAAGGCGGTCGTCGTCACCGGCGCGAAGTCCACATGACTGAAGCGATCGAGCTCCAGGTCGCCGACGCCGTCGGCCTGCACCGGCTTCCAGGCCTCACCGTCGCGGTAGAGGACCTTCCATGAGGCCGGCAGGTAGCACCCGGTGCGGTCCTGATACCAATACACATCGACCCCATGCACGAGCGCCGGGCGGGCGAAATCGTATTGCACCCATTCGGCGGTGCCGACGTGGTCGTACCAGGTCATGCGCGGCACCCGCTGATCTGCGGAATCCGTGGGCACGATCCCGTCGTTGAGCGCGGCAACCGTATCCGTCGACCAGCAGAAGGAGGCGGTCGCACGGCTGCCGGCAGCCACCGTGATGCCGGGCGGATGGCTCGGCAGGCTGACGGGACCGGAGGGCGGCGCGGGCGACGGGACCGTAGCCGTGGGGGCGGGCCGCGCCGCAGGCGGCAACGGCATGACGCGGGATGCCGTCTCGGGGGAGGACTGGGCCACGGTCCTGGATGACGAGGGTCGCCGCATGATGAGCAGCACGCAGGCGATCACGAGCACCAGCCCGGCCCCGCCCAGGATCAAGCCGAGCCAAGGGAAACGCGAGCCTGGCCGGCGTTCATCGAGGTGCCCGCGCTGGCCGCGTATCGGGCTCTGCTGGCTGCTGCGCGAGCGCCTGGACACCGCGGCACCCCCGGCCGGCGATGGGGCCCGGGTGCGCGCGGGCGGGGCGGGGATCATGATGCCGGGCCGACGCAGCTCAGGGGTGGCCGCGGGCATGGCCGCGATGGTGGAGGCGGAAGCGACTTCGACGCCGTCGGTGCGCAGCAGGTCCTCGAGCCCGGCCGTGGTCGAGCCATCCGCCGGCGCCATGGCCAGGAAACGGGCGACCGGCACGACCTGCCCGCTGACCAGGTCGATCACCTCGACCGGGCGCCCGGCGAGTTCGATGCCCAGAGCGCTGCAGACCTGGGCAGCGTCACCAGCGCGGATCTCGATGCGGCCGCTGCGCAGCAGGAAGGGGCCGGGTGGCAGGGGATCCCGAAACGGCATCGAAGCTCCAGCGCCCGGGCAGGGCAGGGTCGGTAAAGCTTAGCACGGACCGGTCCGCACCGCAAACCGGCCCCGACCCCACTGTCCCCACGCCATGACACCTGCAGCCCGAGACCGGATTCACGAGCCTCAAGCCCCCTTGGGACAGGCATCTCGGGTCTCGGGTCTCAGGCCCCGCCCCGCTCTGCCGAGCCCTGCCCTGCGTCCCCTGGCGCCCCCTCCCGTCTGCCTATGCTGAGGGTGTAGAC
>JACDGQ010000198.1 GCA_013821615.1 Planctomycetota bacterium | reverse complement strand
CGCAGGCGGTGGATCCACGCGCCGAAGCGGCCGTGCTCGCCGCGCAGGTGGCCCAGTTCGTGCGCGATCACCGAACGCGCCTGCGCCACGTCCATGCGCCGCAGCAGCGGCAGCCCCAGCACCAGCTGGTTCTCATACCAGCCGAATAGCCCCAGCCGGGGGCGCTGCGCGAGCGCGGCGTTGAACTCAGGCGTGATGACGATGCGGTGGACCGGCGGCGAGCCGACGGCGCGGCGCAGGTTCTCGACCTCAGCGAACAGGTCGGGCGCCTCGGTGCGGACGAGCGCGATGCCGTCGACGCGCGGGAAGCGCAGCCACACGCCGCGCAGCACCGACCACGCGAGCGCGCCGCCCAGGGCGGCGAGGACGAAGGCGATCTTGAACACCGCGGCGCCATGCACCGCCTTGCCACCCAGGAACAGCACGCCCGCCGCGGTGGCCAACAGCGCCAGCCCGATCAGCAGGGCGAGGCCCACCATCAGGTAGCCGAAGGCGGCGAGCAGCGCGACGCGCGTCCGGTACGAGGTGGGCGAAGCCAGCGCCAGACGCTCGAGGCGTTCGATGAGCGCATCATAGGCGGCGAGTTTCATGCTCCAGGCTAGCACCGCCGGCGCTGGCCTCAAGACGGGCCCGCGCCGAACGGGTCGCGACTGCCGAAGGCCGGTCAACCCGCAGTGGTACGGCGTGGACGCCTGCGCAGCCTGCGCGGTGCCCGCCAGCAACCCACTCAGAGGATCCGACATGCCCACCGCCCAGCCCGCCCCCCTGCCGCTCACCGACCTGCACACCGCGCTGACCTGGCGCTATGCGACCAAGAAATACGACGCCGCGCGCAAGATCCCGGCCGCGAGCTGGGCCGCACTCGAGGAGACGCTTGTCCTCAGCGCTTCGTCCTATGGCCTGCAGCCCTACCGCTTCTATGTCATCGACGACGCCGCCGTACGCGCCCGCCTGCTGCCCGCGGCCTATGGCCAGACCCAGGTCGTCGAGGCGTCGCACCTGGTGGTCTTCGCCGCCAAGCAGGGCCTGGACGAAACCTACGTCGAACACTTCATCGCATGCGTCGCCGAGGTGCGTGGCGTACCCGCCGACAGCCTGAAGGGTTACCGCGACACCATCGTCGGCGATCTGGTCACCGGCCCGCGCCACGCCTGGGTCGACCACTGGGCCGCCCGCCAGGCCTACATCGCGCTCGGCGACCTGCTCACCAGCGCCGCCCTGCTCGGCATCGACGCCACGCCGATGGAAGGCTTCGTCCCGCCCAAGGTCGACGAGATCCTCGGCCTCGCCGCCCAGGGCTATGCGTCCGTGGTCTGCGCCGCCCTCGGCTACCGCCACGCTGACGACAAGTACGCGAAGGCTCCCAAGGTACGGCTGCCGGTGAGTGAGCTCATCAAGCACGTCTGAAACCGGGGAGGCGATTTGCGAAGGAAGGTGAGTGGAGGGCGAGCAGAAGAGAGCAAGGGAAGGCAGGAGGAGATGAAGAGGACGGGGCTGCCGGTCCGAGTCCGTTTCGCGGACCGAAACATGCTGTTGTGGAAGGAGATACAGCCTGCGAACAAGTGACGGGCCCCTGCCCCTTGCTCCTCCTGCCTCCCCCTCCGCCCTCCGGCCGCCCCCTTCTCCCCTCCCGCGTCGCAAAGGCACCCTGGCCCGGGTCGTGGAACTGTGGCAGAATCCCACATGCCCCGGCAAGCCGCCAGGGCATCCTTGACCTGTTGCCCAGATGCCCGGCGGTCGCCGGCATGGGCGAGGAGAGCCGCCATGTTCCGTATCCTTCCGCGCATCCCCACTCCGCTGCCGTTGGTGCTCGCGCTCGCCGCGCTGTCCTGCGCGCCCGGCGCGCGGCTGACCGCCGAGGAGCAGCTCAAGCTGGCGAACGGCGACGTCGTCACCGGAGAACTGGTCAAGGAGACCGCGACCACCGTCGATCTGCGGCGCACGCTGCTGGTCAAACACCTGGTCAAGGTCTCGATCACCAGCATCCACAAGGACCAGATCCTCAGCCGCGCCAAGGTGCCGGACGCGCCCGAGCTTTACAAAACCCGTGCCGCGGGCGTGGGCGACAGCATGGAGGAGCAGTGCGCGCTCGCGCGCTGGTGCATCGAACACGTGCTCGTCGACCGGGCGGTCATTCACACCGGCAAGGCCGCCGAAGCGGCGCCCGACAGCCCGATGGTGGCCCGGCTCTACACTGATCTCGGCTTCGTGAAGACACCGGACGGCAAGTGGATGAAAGAGGACGAGTACCTCGCCCAGACCGGCCAGGTCGACCTGGGCGGCAAGATCATGAGCCCGGCCGAGGCCGAGGCGCGTAAGGGTCTCTACCGCGCGACCAGCGAGCACGACGCCGCCGCCCAGCAGGTCAAGGACCTCCAGTTCGTCGTCGACCACTACGCCGAGCGCATCACCGACATGCAGAAGAAGCTCGACGCAGCCAAGTCCGCCCAGAGCGAATCCCAGGCCCGCGCCAAGTCCGCGCAGGCCCAGGCCGAAGCCGCAGCGCGGCGCGCGGCCGCCAACAAAGCCCAGACCGGCAACGGGTACGGCAACAACAACCGGCGCGGCGGCCAACAGCAGCAGGCCCAGACCTCCGGCGACCCCGCCGGCGAGTACGCCCAGGCCAACACCGATGCCGAGAGCGCCGCGCGCGAATTCGCCACCTGCACGCGCCGCCTCGCGAGCCTGCAAGCGACCCTGGAAAAGGCCAAGACCGACCTGCCCGCCGCGAAGGAGCGCCTGACCAAGGCCGACGCCGAGCTGGATAAGGCCAAGGCCGGCGTGCCTGGAGGAGACGCGGCCCGTGCCGCAGTCAAAGTCCCCGTCGATGCGCCAGCGAAGACCGCTGCCGCAAAGTAGCTGCGCGCCGCGACCGGCGGTTATCCAGTGGGCTGCAGCTTTCGCACTTCAGCAGCCTGCCGGCTATCCCGGTAGGCTGTTTGCTATGTGCATACCTCGCGCTTGGCTCTGGACCTCATGCTGGGATCACAGTCTCCCTTCTCGCCAGCATGGGTTCCCATGAACACAGCAACCCCCTGGCATCGCCAGGGGGTTGCTGTTGGAATCACGATCAGCAGGCGTTCACTTCACGTGTGCGAAGATCGCATGTCCCTGGCCTGGAGTATAGGTTCCAGCAGCGTTGGTGGTGAAGGCGACCGCAGTTCCGGTACCAGCCGGGTCTTCACTGATGGAAGACTCGGTCGAGTAGATGTCGTCGATAATATTGGCCAAATCCTTGGCATCCGGGTTGGGGACCTTGACGCGCACCGTGGCGCCGAAGCCCTCGGTAGCATCGGCAGCGGGGGTGCCCGTTCCGACCTTCAGCGGCTTGGTGTGGGAATCGCCAAAGCAGGCCACCGACTTGGTGGCTTTGTGCGAAACGACGTCGCGGTCGGCGAAGACCACGCGCGCCGAGCCAGGCTCAGCAGGACAGGCGAAATCAAACGCATAGTTCACCTGGGGCAGGGTGGCGCTCGCCGAACCGCTCCAGTTGTTGTTCAATGAGATGGTGTCCGAGCGCTTGGCCTTGTTCTGGGGACCGGCGACGGTCGCACTCGGGCACTTGAAGACGCTGTTGGGCAGCGTCATGACGTCGCAGAGCACTTCCATGCAGGCGTTCGACCACTGCTGGGCAGGGGCGCCGGTCGCAGGAGCGGTCGTGAACCAGGGCTGCGGCCATGGGGTCTCTTCAGTGGTCGCGTAGGCGACGCAGGCGCCCATGACCTGGCTCTGGTTCTTCGCGCACTTCGACTGGTTCGCCATTTCGCGGACCATGCCGATGACCGGCAGCAGCATGCCGGCGAGGATGGCGATGATCGAGATCACCACCAGCAGCTCGATCAGGGTGAAACCCTGGCGTGGCCGCATAGTTGTTGAGTGAAGGTTGAGTGACATGGCGAAGCTCCTGGGAGTTGCCCGGGGGATGAACACGGCCAAAGGAATGGATTGGCCGAATACCGGAAGATAGACCCACGGGAGGGCGTAGCAATCAGAGACAACCAGCCCCCTCCGACCGTGTAGCACCAGCGCAGGAGGGATAGCAGGAGGGCAGCATGGGAGGCAAGCGGGCGGAAAGGTGAAGGGATCGCAACCGCCAACAACACTTCCGCCCTGGTCATAAAACCAGGGCGGACAGAGGATTACGTGCTCGCATTTCGGCGCGCTGTCAGCTGTCAGCTGTCAGCCGTCAGCCGTCAGCCGTCAGCCGAGGCCATCACTTCAAATGGACTTCCTCGTACAGCTCCTCGCCCAGTTCCTTGACGCTGTAGTTGCGTACGCGGGGCGGGGCGAAGTTGATCTCGCGCTGCTTGTCCCACTCCTTGGGGTCGTTGCCCATATGGGCGCCGGCCTTCTTGATCTCGTAGGCGCGCACGCCGTCGTAGGTGAGCAGGGCGAACTTCCAGGACAGGCCGCTGAAGCAGTTGATGACGATGGGGTCCTGCTCCTTGCGGCCGACGCCGGGCTTCTCGCGCTCGCCGCCCAATTCGGTCTCGATGTAGGTGCTGATGCGGCTGATCTCGGATTCGGCACCGGCGTTGTTCTTGCCGTTGAGCTTGGAGCCTTCGAGGACGATGCCGCTGCTGCCGCCGACGCGCAGGAAGGCGGTCGGGAAGATGCCGTTCTGGGCGGACAGGCGCGAGCGCTCCTGCAGGAGTTTGGCCTGGTACTGCGAGGGCTCGTAGCCGTCGACGAAGCCCTCGGGCAGGATGACGATGTTGATCTGCTTGGGGGGATCGACCGGCGCCTTCGGCGGCGACGCGGACTGGCCCTTGTCGGTGGGCAGCACGCTGGCGATGCCCTTCTCGGGCGCGGTGAACTTGGTGGTGAGGATGAAGAACAGCAGCAGAAGCATGATGCAGTCGATCATCGGCACGAGGTCGATCTTGCCCTCGTTGATCTTTTCACTCGGATCTTCGGCCATGGTCGTTTCCTTGATGCAACTGGTGGCGCCCGGTAAGCGGCGACGGGTCGAGCCTCAGCCCCGCGATCAGCGATCGCGGCTGCTGCTCAGTGGTCACCCGGCTTGCGGGTGGTGAAGACCAGGAAGACGAAGGGCTTCATGGTCGCCGGGGTCGAAACCTTGGGCTTCATCTGGTCATTGGGATTGATGGTGTCGCAGGCGACCTGCTGGACCTCCTGCACAACGCGGAACTCGGTGTCGGCGTCGGCGCGGATCTCGAGCACGATCATCGGCAGCTGCAGGCCGGAATTCTTGGGATCGGGGAACTTGGTCGCTTGATCATAAGCGCGGTCGAGGACGCGGCGCAGGGCGATGTAGGACTCGTAGCTGTCGGGGCCGAGCGAGCTGTATTTGACGTTGTTGATGAGGATGGTGTTGCGCGGTGGCGTGCCGGCCTGGGTGCTGCCGTAGACGTTGATGACGATGCGCTCCCACTCCTTGGGGTTCTTCACTTCCTGCGCGGTGCGCGTCGGCGGCACCGAGATGTCGTTGACGCGCTGGTCCATGGTGATGCGACCGCAGAGCATGAAGAACAGCAGGAGCAGGAAGATGCAGTCGATCATCGGGACGAGATCGACTTCGGCATCCGCGTGCTCGAGGCCGAAGCGCTTCTTCTTGTGACTCATGATGGCTTTCTTGTCCAGGCCACCTGCGGGCATGCCGGGCGGCATGCCGAGGCGACGGGTCCGGGTTCCGCATTCGTGGCGGGCGCGCGCTGGGGCGCGCACCGCAGTGGCGAACGCGGCCTGCAGCTGGGGGTTCAGCCGCAGGCGCGCGTGCGCAGGTCGCGCATCAGCGCGTGCGGAAGTAGTCGAGGACCTCGTTGGTGATGACCGTCGAATCCAGGGTGCACTGGTTGACGCGGCCGCGCAGCCAGAAGAAGAAGTAGAGGTTGCCGATGGCGATGACCAGACCGGTCGCGGTGCAGACCAGGGCTTCACCGATGCTGCCGGAGAGCATGTTCGGATCCACGCCACCCGGGTTGGCGGACATGGTGAGGAACGATCCGATGATACCGGACACGGTGCCGAGCAGGCCGATCAGGGTCGCCGAGCTGGCGAACATCGACAGCCAGCCGACCTTGCCCATGTACTTGTTGGTCTCGGCCGCGCCGACCACCTCGGAGGCCTCCTTCATGGTGTCGTAGCCGAAGTCCTTCTTGTCGAGGGCGGCGGCGATGATGTTGCCGAGCATGCTGCGGTCGTTGGCGACCAGGTTGCGGGCATTCTCGACCGCCTCATCGGTGGGGCCTTCAGCGAGGATGTTGTGGATCTCGTCGGCGAGGCCATCCGGGATCAGGTTCTCGCGCTTGATGGTGAACACCCACTGGATCGCCAGCGAGTAGCTG
>JACDGQ010000197.1 GCA_013821615.1 Planctomycetota bacterium | reverse complement strand
CCTTCGCAGCCTGCCTGGAGCGGGCCTTCGCCGGCGGCGGGGCGCAGGTGTGCGAACTGCGCCTGTGGCGCGACGGCGCGCCGCCGCGCAGCGTGCGCCTCACCGCGCTCGCGGCCGACGACACCCGCGCCTGCCGCGTGGTGGTGGTCGACGTCACCGAGATCCGCCGCGCCGAATCCTCGGTGGCGGAGTGGAAGAACCGTTACGAGGCGACCATCGACGCCAGCGGCCAGCTGCTCTACGACTGGGATCCGGCCACCAACCTGGTCAGCTACGCCGGCGACACCGTGCGCATCCTCGGTTTCACGCTCGCGGAGCTGGCCGGCGGTCTGGCGCACTGGTTGTCGCTCATCCACCCCGACGATCGCGCCGGTTTCGAGACCGAGGTCGCGCGCGTCATCGCCACGCGCACGCCGTTCCGCATGGAGTACCGCGTGGCCCGCAAGGATGGCGCGTGGCTGCCCGTCCAGGACGACGGCAATTTCGTCCTCGACGCGGCGGGCCGCATCACGCGCATGGTCGGCTTCGTCTCCGACATCAGCGCGCGCCGCGATGCCGAGCGCGCCATCCGCGAGAGCGAGGAGCGCTACCGCATGCTGTGGGAGACCACCAGCGACGCGGTGCTGATCATCGACGAGCGCGGGATCATCCAATACGCCAACCCCGCACTGCGCACCGTCCTCGGCCACGACCCCGCGGCGGTCGTCGGCCAGTCCCTCAGCATCCTCCAGCCGGAGCGGCTGCGGCAGGGACACCTCGAGGGGCTCGCCCGCTTCCTGGCCGACGGCAGCAAGCGCCTCGACTGGCGGGCGACGCAGGTCCCCGGACTGCATCGCGACGGCCACGAGGTCCCGCTCGAGATCTCCTTCTCGCACACGCTGATCGGCGGGCAGCACCGCTTCGCGGGCTTCCTGCGCGATATCACCGAGCGCAAGCGCATCGAGGACGCGCTGCGTGCCACCGAGGCGCGCAGCAGCGCCGTGCTGCGCGCGCTTTCCGAGGGCCTGGTGCTCATGGATCTCCAGGGCCGCGTGCTGCTGATCAACGACGCCGTGGAGCGCGTGCTCGGCTTCCCCATCACCGACCTCAACGACCCCGCGGGCGGCATCCGCGACCGCCTGCTGCGCGGTGACGGCACGCCGTTCCCGCTCGCGGAGCAGCCGTCCGCGGTCGCCCTGCGCACCGGCCGGCCGGTGCACGATGTCGAGGTGGGCGTCCCCCGCCCGGACGGCAGCTACGCCTGGATCTGCTCGAACTCCGAACTGGTGCGCGATACGGACGGTACGGCGCTGGGCGTGGTCTCATCGTTCTTCGACATTACTCACCGCAAGCTCGGCGAGGCCCGGCTGCGCGCCAGTGAGGAGCGTTACCGCCGCATCGTCGAGACCGCCAACGAAGGCATCTGGACGATCGACGGCGAGGCCCGCACCAGCTTCGTCAACCCGAAGATGGCGGCGATGCTCGGCTGGACCCCCGCGGAGATGCTCGGCCGCCCGATCTTCGATTTCATGGACGAAGAGGGCCGCATGGCCGCGGAGCGCAACCTCGCGCGGCGCCGCCAGGGCATTGCCGAACAGCACGACTTCACCTTCCGTCGCCGTGACGGCTCCGAGTTGTGGACGCTGGTCGCGACCAACCCGATCCACGGCGAAAACGGCGCCTACGTCGGCGCGATGGCGATGGTCACCGACATCTCGGAGCGGCGCCGCCTGGAGGACGAGCTGCGCCAGGCGCAGAAGATGGAGGCGGTCGGCCGCCTCGCCGGTGGCATCGCGCACGACTTCAACAACCAGCTCACCGTCATCCAGGGCTACGGGCAGCTCGCCCTCAAACGTGCGGAGGACGAAGGCCTGGCCAAGCATCTGCGCCATATCGTCACCGCCACCGAGCACTCCGCCGACCTCGTGCGTCAGCTGTTGAGCTTCTCGCGCAAGGGTCGCCACGCCATCGTCGCCGTCGACCTGCACGGCATCCTCACCGAGCTCCAGGACGTGCTCGGGCGCAGCCTCGACAAGCGCATTCGCATCGAGCTGGCGCTGCGCGCCGAGGCGGCGGTGGTCACCGGCGATCGCGGCCTGCTGCAGAGCGCCTTCCTCAACCTCGCGCTCAACGCCCGCGACGCCATGCCGGAGGGCGGCATGCTGCGCTTCGCCACCAGCGAGGTCGACCTCGATGCGGAGCAGGTCGCCCGCCTGGGCGGCGGCATGGCGTGCACCCGCCACCTGCGCGTCACCGTCAGCGACAGCGGTCAGGGGATGTCGGCCGAGGTCCAGCGCCACCTCTTCGAGCCGTTCTTCTCGACCAAGGCCCCGGGCCAGGGCACGGGCCTCGGGCTGGCCTCGGTCTATGGCACCGTCAAGCAGCACGAGGGCGGCATCGAGGTCGTGAGCACGCCCGGGCGTGGCACCGTCTTCCAGGTCTTCCTGCCGCTGGCGGCGACCCAGGCCGTCGCGGCCGCCAGCGGCCCCGACCGCCCCATCCCGGGAGCGGCCGCGCGCATCCTGATGATCGAGGACGAGGGGCTGGTCGGGGCGCTGGTCGAAGACACGCTCAGCGAATCCGGCCACGTGGTGGTCAGCCGCAGCGATGGCGCTGCCGGCGTGGAGCATTTCCGCGGCCACTGGCGGCAGATCGATCTGGTCATCCTCGACATGAACATGCCGGTGATGGGCGGCCCCGAGACCTTCGCTGCGCTGCGCCAGATCGATGCCGGCGTCCGCGTGCTGGTGGTCTCGGGCTACAGCGAGAGCGGGGGCATCGAGGCGCTGCTCAGCCAGGGTGCGGTGGGCTTCCTGGCCAAGCCCTTCCGCCCGGAGGTGCTCGTCCAGCGCATCGCCGAGCTGCTCGCCGGGCCGGCCGGCCCCTGAGGCCGCGTGCGGCCGGTCTAAGCGATCAAGCCAAGGGGCGACGGCTTGACCCAGAGATGCAGCGAAGAAGCCGGGTCGTCGATCGGGGAAAGTGTCTGAATCGGACGCGGTCGATCAGATTTTTCCCGGGTTCGCACCCCGGTCACCGAGGTGATCATGGGCGCTTGGCAGCAGCGTGTGGCGCAACTGCGCGCTGCGCGGTCCGTTCACCAGATCGTGCAGTGTATAGCGGTCCAAGGTGGCGTAGAACGCGTCCAAGGCTTCGGCGAGAAGGCCTTTCAGCCGGCAGCTGCCATTGATCGGGCAGGTATTGGTGGCGGCGTCGAAGCATTCGACGAGATCGGCGGTCGCCTCGCTCTCGCGGACGAGGGTGCCGATGCGGATGTCCTGGGCCGGTCGGGCCAGGCGGATGCCACCGGCGTGTCCACGTTGGGTCTCGAGGTAGCCGTGCTTGCCAAGATGGTGGACGACCTTGGCCAGGTGATGGCGCGAGATGGCGTAGGCGTCGCTCACCTCTTCGAGCCGGAACAGTCCGTCCCGCAGTGCGGCGTACATCAGGGTGCGCAGCGAATAATCGCTGAAAAGGCTGAGTTTCATATGCGCTCCCACCTGACTGGCGGTTCCCGGAGGTGGACAACGAAGGTCTGCACGGGCTGCGCATTGCCAACGCCATCGTGCAGCGCGAGTGCATGGCGGTCGGTGCGGACGAGAAGGGGAATTCCCCTTGCCCTAAACATGTATTACAAATACATCTTAACAAGCGTGACTGCCCCACGCCAACCAATCCAGGGAAACCCACCATGAACCGTCTGCTCATCCGCATCGCCACCACCTGCCTTGCCATCGTGCTGTGCGGCGCCGCCGGTTGGTGCGAAGACGTCGCGCCCAAGGTGGCCGGGGCCGAGATCAACACCGTGTGCCCGATCAGCGGCAAGCCCGTCGATCCCACGATCACCGTGGTCTACGAGGGCAGGACCTACGCCTTCGCCGACGCTGCTTCGCGCACCACATTCAATGCGGCGCGGGAGAACAGCCTCTATCAGAAGCTCGGTGGACAGGCTGCGCTCAGCGCCGTGGTGGACGCGTTCTACGTGAAGGTCCTGGCTGACGAGCGCCTCAAGCACTTCTTCGCCGAGGTCAATATGGACAAGCAGGCCAGAAAGCAGAAGGCCTTCCTTGCGGCCGCGTTCGGCGGACCGGTGGCGTGGAAGGGCCAGGACCTGCGCACGGCCCACGCCGACCTCAAGCTCACCGAGGCCGACTTCAACGCCGTGGCCGAGAATCTGCTCAAGACCCTGCA
This sequence comes from Planctomycetota bacterium, assembly GCA_013821615.1. Classification (GTDB taxonomy): domain Bacteria; phylum Planctomycetota; class UBA11346; order UBA11346; family UBA11346; genus BOG-1363. The sequence continues at coordinate 2,189 of JACDGQ010000197.1, read as the reverse complement.
GGAGTGCAAGGTGAAGCAGGAACTGATCGATCAGGTGATGGCGATCGTCGGCAGTGTGAAGAACGAGGTCCTGAACCGTCCCAAAGCCGCGAAGTAGCCAACGTGGGCGATGCGCAGCGCTCACGGCCCGACGCCGGGGCCGGCGTGCTGGTCTGCGCGTGCGCGCCAGCGGCGGTGATCGGACGCATCGAGCGTCGCGGCAGTGCCGCGATTCAGCCGGCGCGTACCGCGTTCGCGCACGGTTCGCCGCGCGCGATGGCCGCCAGGTTGCCCAGGGTGGTGTCGGCGATCGCGGCCATGGCTTCCGCGGTGAAGAAGCCCTGGTGTCCGGTGATGACCACGTTGGGGAAGGTCAGCAGGCGCGCGAAGACGTCGTCCTGCAGGACCTGCGATGAGAGGTCCTGGAAGAACAGGTCGGCCTCCTCCTCGTAGACGTCCAGGCCGAGGGCGCCGATGGCGCCGTCTTTCAGGCCCGCGACCACGGCCGCGGTGTCGACCAGCGCGCCGCGGCTGGTGTTGATCAGCATCATGCCGCGCTTGAGGCCGGCGATGCGACGCGCGTCGATGAGGTGCCGGGTGGCGGGGACCAGCGGCGCATGCAGCGTGACGATGTCGCTGGCCGCGAGCAACTCCGCGAGATCGACGTAGCGCGCGCCGAGCGCGGTCACGCCGGGGTCCCGCAGCGGATCGTGCGCGAGCAGCACGCAGCCGAAGCCGGCGAGGATGCGGGCAACCACCGCGCCGATGCGCCCGGTGCCGACCACGCCCACGGTCTTGCCGCGCATGTCGAAGCCGAGCAGGCCGTCGAGCGCGAAGTTGCCCTCGCGCACGCGGTTGTAGGCGCGGTGCAGGCGGCGGTCGAGCATCAGCATCAGCGCCACCGCATGCTCGGCGACGGCGTGCGGCGAATAGGCCGGCACCCGCACCACCGCGATGCCGAGCGTGGCGGCGGCGGCGAGGTCGACATTGTTGAAGCCCGCGCAGCGCAGCGCGATGGTGCGCGTGCCGCCCGCGGCCAGGCGCTCGAGCACGGCGCGATCGGCGACATCGTTGACGAATACGCAGATCGCCGGGAAGCTGGCGGCGAGCGCGACGGTCTCGAGCGCGAGCGCGGGCTGCAGGTAGACCAGCTCGAGATCGTCGCGGCCGGGCGCGCTGCCGGCGGCGTCGAGGAAGGTGCGGTCGTAGGGCTTGGTGCTGAAGCAGGCGATGCGCATGACGGAATGGTCTCCTCGAGCGGCGGGCGGTCGCATCCGGCGTGGCCGGATGGCAGGCACGGACCGCCCGGGGTGAAGTCTGGCGGCGCGGATCCCAGTGCCAAAGCCATCCTGCCGCGTGAAGCGGCGATGAAGCCCTGGTGAGCGGCGGACGGTCGGACCGCCAACCGTCCTAGGCAACGCGGCGAGCGCATGGCGCTCGAGCAGGCCGCAGCGCTGGTCGGCAACCACGCGCAGGAGCTCAACCACACGCATTCCGCCGCGACCTTCCGCGGCATCGCCCTGGGGGTCGTCGCCGGCCTGGTGCCGATCGCCGTTCCGGGACTGCCGGAGCCACTGCCCCTCGGCCTGGCCGGCGGGCCGCTGCTGGTGGCCATCGTGCTCGGTCGTCTGGGCAGCCTCGGGCGGGTGGTCTGGCACATGCCGGAGGTCGCCAACCGCGCCTGCCGGAACCTCGGCATCGTGCTCTTCCTGGCCAGCCTCGGCCTGCTCGCCGGCTCGGGCTTCGCCGCCGCGGTCGCCACACGTGACGGCGTGCAGTGGGTGGCGGTCGAACTGGTGATCACCCGGGTGCCGCCGCTGGCGGTGGGCTGGTTCGCGCGCGCCGTCCTGCGCATGGACTTCCTGCGCATCAGCGGTTTCCTGGCCGGCAGCATGACCGACCCGCCGGCGCTGGCCTTCGCCAACGGCCTCGCCGGCGATGAGGCGCCAGCCACCGCCTACGCCACCGTCTACCCGCTGACCATGCTGCTGCGCATCGTCATCGCGCAGGTGCTGGTGGTGCTGTACTGCCGCTGACCGCCGGGCAGGTGGCGGGCGCGTCCGGGTTTCCTGCGCGCCGGTCTGGCGGCAGGAAGACGACCGCATCGTCGTCGACGATCAGCAGGCGGACGGTCATGCCCGGTCGGCACCGTTGGCGGCGGGCTCCCCCGCCAGCAGCGCCGCGACGGCAGCGCCGGCCTGGGCGAGCAG
>JACDGQ010000005.1 GCA_013821615.1 Planctomycetota bacterium | reverse complement strand
GATCTACTCCTCCCACGCGCTGGTGGACAAGGTCTACATCTACCGCAATCCCATCAGCGAGAGCGAGGAGCTAGTCTCCTGGCGATGGCACTACGACAACCATCCGGTCGAGGTCCTCAAGGCCATGGTCTATCTCACCGCGGTGGGCGAGGGGGATGGACCTTTCGAGTACCTCCGCAACCGCGCCACGGGCGAGGCGGTGACCATGCCACCCCTGCCGCTGGCCCGCGATTCGCGCATCGCCCCCGCGCGCATGGCGGCGCTGCTCGCCAGCGGGCACGAGGGGTTCAAGGTGCTCGGCCCGGCGGGGACGGTCGTGCTGTTCGACGACAATGTGATCCATCGCGCGAACCGGGCTGAGCGGCATCATCGGGATGTGGTGGTGCTGCAGGCGCGCCCCGCGGACTTCAGGCAGGAGCACCGCATCGACGGGCGCTTCACCGGCGGCTTCGCGCATGCCGATTTCAATCCCGATCCTGCCTGCTACCTTGCGGTCACCAAGAAGCGCACGCAGTCCGCGTAGCAAGGGATGCGGCCTCTGCCATGATCGTCTGCAGTCCAACCCCAACGGTCGTCATCGCCGTCTACACCGTTGCCGAGGCCCTCTACTACACCGCTCTCAGCCAGCAGGCCGCGTGGCCCTGGCGTCGCACCGTGCTGCTCAGCTTCTCCGAGATCGCGGAGCCCCTGGTGCGCCGCGCCGGCATGCAGGTGCTGTCGGTCTTCAAGGCGCAGCGGGCCCTCCCGGCGGACCTCGACCCCGAGGGCGAGCTGGCGCGCCTCGGCTCCCCGGCCGAGGCGCTCTCGCTGCGCCACGAGATGGTTAACAACGGCCTCTCCTACCTGGCCGCGCGGCGGAAGTTCGTACGGCGGCTGCTCGCCATCGAGCGGCTGCTAGGGCCCTGGCGTGACGCCACCGTGATCCAGGAACTCGGTGGCTTCGCCTCGAACCTCGCGCTACTGGCGTGGTGCCGGCTGCAGCGCCAACCCCACCTGTCGATCGAGCCGGGGATGTTTCCTGGGCGGCTGCTGTTCTCGCGCGACAGTTTCTTCGTCGACCTCCATGGCGTCCAGCCGCTCGCCGAGGACGTCGCCGCGGGCGACCTGGCGCGCCGCGCCTTCTGCGACCGGCCAGCCTTCCTGGTGCCGTTGAAGGACCGCGCGCACTTCCGTCGCATGGGGCTGCGCCGGCTGTTCTCCGGCCGGCAGGTCTACCGCACCGCCCGCAAGGTGTACCGCCTCGCCGTGCTCCGCCGCGAGGAGGAGTTCGCGATGGTGCGCATGCTCGTGCGCGAGCAGATCGCCCGCTATTTCCGCCACCGTCGCATCAAGGGCACCTACCGGCTGCCGGCGGTGGGCGCGCGTTACGTCTACTACCCCCTGCACGTGCCCTGGGACGTGCAGCTGACCTTCCGCTGTCCCGCCTGCCTCGACCAGGCCCGCCTGCTCCGCCGCCTGGTCGCGGCCCTGCCGGAGGACGTGGTGGTGGTGACCAAGGAGCACCCCGCGGCGGTGGGGAGCTTCAGCACCGAGCCGCTCGCCGACCTGCGCGCGGCCGGCCGCGTGCTCTTCGCTCCGCCGGAGACCAACAGCCTGGTCCTGGCGCGGGGCGCATTGGCGGTGATCACGGTCAACAGCAAGGCCGGATTCGAGGCGATGATGGCGGGCCTCCCGGTCATCACCCTCGGTCCCTCGTTCTACCGTGGGCACGGCCTGACCACCGACGTCGACGATCCGGAGGCCGCCGCGCGCTGCGTGCTGACCGGCGCGCGCGCCCCGCAGGAGGAGGCGGTCCGCGCCTTCGTCGGCCGCTGCTGGGCGGCGACCGTGCCGGGAGAACTTTATAGCGAGGAGGCGGAACACCTGCGGCTCTCCGCCTTCGGCTATGCGCAGGCGGCACGCGCCGCCCACACCGCCGGCGTCAATGGGCGTCCATGAGCCAGCAACGACCGGACCGGCACCAGATGGAAGACGTCAGATGAACCTGCACGGCAAGAAGATCCTCGTCACCGGAGCCGATGGCTTCATCGGCTCGCACCTCGTCGAGGAGCTGATCCGCCAAGGCTGCGACGTGCGCGCTTTCGTCCTCTACAACTCGTTCAACTCGTGGGGATGGCTGGACCGACTCGATGCCGGAGCGCGGCGCGGCCTCGACGTGTTCGCCGGTGATGTCCGCGACTTCCACGGCGTCAAGCAGGCCATGAAGGGCTGCGAGGTGGTGCTGCATCTGGCTGCCCTGATCGCGATACCGTACAGCTACCACTCACCGGACACCTACGTCGACACCAACGTCAAGGGCACGCTCAACATCGTCCAAGCGGCGCGCGAGCTGGGCGTCGCCAAGGTCGTGCACACTTCGACCAGCGAGGTCTATGGTACCGCCCGCTACGTCCCCATGGACGAGGGCCACCCGCTGCAGGGCCAGTCGCCCTACGCCGCGACCAAGATCGGCGCCGACCAACTGGCGATGTCGTTCCACCGCTCGTTCGCCACGCCGGTGGCGATCATTAGGCCATTCAACACATACGGACCGCGCCAGTCGGGACGCGCTGTGATTCCCGCGACCATCATCCAGATCGCCAGCGGCCGGCGCACCCTCAAGCTGGGCGCGCTCAGCCCGACCCGCGACTTCAACTTCGTGCGCGACACGGTCGCCGGGTTCATCTCCGTCGCGTCCGCCGACGCGGCGGTGGGCGAGGTCATCAACATCGGCAGCAGCTTCGAGGTCTCCATCGGCGAGACCGTGCGGCTGATCGCCGAGGTCATGGGCGTCGACATCGAGATCGAGACCGACCAGGCGCGCCTGCGCCCGGCGGCCAGCGAAGTCGACCGTCTCTACTCGGCCAACGCGAAGGCCCAGGCGCTCACCGGCTGGCAGCCCGCCTACGGCGGCGTCGCGGGGCTGCGCCGCGGCCTCGCCGAGACCGCGGCGTGGTTTTCGCGGGCGGAGAACCTGGCCATGTACAAGAGCGACATCTACAACCTATGAGCGGCGCGGCCGGACCCCAGGAGGTGGTGGCAGCGATCGTGCGCGCGCTCGGCGGACGCCAGCGCGCGGCGCTGCACCAGCCCGAGTTCGCCGGCAACGAGTGGGCCTACGTCAAGGAGTGCCTCGACACCGGCTGGGTCTCGTCGGTCGGCGCCTTCGTCGACCGCTTCGAGCGCGACCTCGCGGCGTTCACCGGCAGCCCCTTCGCGGTGGTGACGGTCAACGGCACCGCCGCCCTGCACGTCGCCCTGCTGCTCGCCGGAGTAGTCCCCGGCGACGAGGTGCTGATCCCGTCGATCACCTTCGTCGCGACCGCCAACGCCGTCGCCTACTGTGGCGCCGTCCCGCACTTCGCCGACAGCGAGGAGCGGACCCTGGGCATCGACGCGGCCCGCCTCGCCGCGCACCTCGCGGAGATCGCCGACGTCGCGGGCGGAGTGTGCCGCAACCGCATCACCGGACGGCCCATCCGCGCGCTCGTGCCGATGCACGTCTTCGGCCACCCCTGCGAGATGGCAGCGCTGCGCGCGGTGTGCGCCGCGGTCGGGCTGGCCCTGGTCGAGGACGCGGCCGAGGCGCTGGGCTCGACCTGCGGCGGCAGGCACGTCGGCACCGACGGGAACCTGGCCACGCTGAGCTTCAATGGCAACAAGGTGCTCACCACCGGCGGCGGTGGCGCCATCCTCACCGGCGATCCCGACCTGGCCCGCCGCGCCAAGCATCTGACCACCACCGCCAAGCAGCCGCACCGCTGGGAGTTCATCCACGACGAGGTCGGCTTCAACTACCGCCTGCCCAACCTCAACGCTGCGCTCGGCTGCGCCCAGCTCGAGGCGCTGCCCGGGATGCTCGCGCGCAAGCGCGCGCTCGCCGGGCGCTACGCCGAGGCCTTCGTCGGCGTTCCGGGGGTCACGGTGCTGGCCGAACCGCCGGGCTGCCGCAGCAACTTCTGGCTGAACACGTTGGTCCTGGCGGCCGATGGTGCGGCGCGGCGCGACGAGATCCTCGCCGCGACGAACGACCTGGGCCTGCAGACCCGCCCGGTGTGGACGCCCATGCACCGCCTGGGCATGTACCGCGACTGCCCGCGCATGGACCTCGCGACCGCGGAGGCGCTGGCCGGACGCCTCATCAGCCTGCCGAGCAGCGCATGTCTGGCGTGAAGCGGCGCCGCATCTGCGTGTTCACCGGCACGCGCGCGGAATACGGCATCCTGCGCCCGCTGCTGAAGGCGCTCGCCGACCAGCCGTCTTTCGAACTGCAGGTCCTGGTCTCAGGCGCCCACCTCGACCCGCGGTTCGGAGAGACCTGGCGCGCCATCGCCGCCGACGGCTACGACATCTCGGCCAAGGTGGACATGCAGCTCACCGGCGATTCGCCCGTCGCCATCGGCCGGTCGATGGGCCTGGGGACCATCGGTTTCGCCGATGCCCTCGGTCGGCTCGCTCCGGACCTGGCGGTGGTTGTCGGCGACCGCTATGAGGTCCTGGCCTTCGTCCAGGCCGCTCTGGTCGCGCGGGTCCCCGTCGCCCACATCCACGGCGGCGAGGTCACCGAAGGCGCGATCGACGAGTCCATCCGCCACGCCGTCACCAAGCTGTCCCACCTGCATTTCGCCGCCGCTGCGGACTACCGTCGGCGGATCATCCAGCTCGGAGAAGCGCCGGAGCGGGTCTTCGCGGTGGGCGCCCTCGGTCTTGACGCGCTCGGTCGCGAGCGCCTCCTGGAGCCCGCGGAGCTCGAGGCGGAACTCGGTCTCGCCCTCTCGCCCGGCCTGCTGCTGGTGACTTACCACCCCGCCACCCTCGGGGTGCTCGCTCCGGGCGCCGCGGCAGTAGCCTTGTTCGCGGCTCTCGACCGCTTTCCCGAGCTGACGGTGCTGGTCACCGGCACCAATGCCGACACGCACGGCTCCGAGGTCGTGGCCGCCACCACCGCATTCCTTGCCCGGAATCCGGCGCGGGCGCGCGGCATCGCGTCCCTCGGTTCCCTGCGTTATTTGAGCGCCATGCGGCACTGCTTGGCGGTGGTGGGCAACTCCTCGAGCGGTATCATCGAGGCGCCGGCGCTGGGGCGGCCGACCGTCAACGTCGGCACCCGCCAACGCGGCCGGTTGAGGGCCCCCTCGGTGATCGATTGCGCAGAGGACGAGGCGGCGATCGTCGGGGCGATCCGCGTGGCCGCATCGCCCGGCGCCCAGCGGCAGGCGGCCGAGAAGATCTCGCCATACGGCCATGGGGGGGTTGCGGAGAAGATCGTCGCCGTGCTCCTGGCCACCGACTTCCCTGCACTGACCGTCAAGCCGTTCCACGATCTGCCGACCGCGTCAGCCCCTCCCCGATCGGAATGACAATGCCTCAAGCCTACATCATCGCCGAAGCCGGCGTGAACCACAACGGCTCGGTCGAGCTCGCCCTCCGCCTCGTCGACCTAGCCGCTGCGGCGGGGGCGGATGCGGTCAAGTTCCAGACCTTCAAGGCGGACCGGCTGGTCACACCCGCGGCCCCGAAGGCCCGCTACCAGAAGCTCCTCACCGATGCGTCCGAGACCCAGCACGCCATGCTGCGCAAGCTCGAGCTGGACGAGGACACGCATCGCATCCTCATCGGGCGCTGCGCCGAATGCGGCATCCAGTTCATGTCGACGCCGTTCGACACCGGCAGCCTTGACCTGCTCGCCACGCGGCTGGGCCTGTCGCGCATCAAGTTGCCATCCGGCGAGATCACCAACGCGCCGCTGCTGATCGCGGCGGCGAGGACCGGCAAGCCACTGATCCTGTCCACCGGCATGTCGACCCTGGGGGAGGTCGAAGCGGCGCTCGCGGTCCTCGCCTACGGGCTGATCCAGGCGGATGAGCCGCCCGGCACGGAGGCGTTCCAGCGCGCTTACCTCGGCGGCGCGGGACGCGCCGCCCTGCAGCGGGCGGTGACGCTGCTGCACTGCACCACCGAGTACCCCACGCCTTTCGACCAGGTGAACCTGCTGGCCATGGACACCCTGCGGGCGGCATTCGGGCTTCCCGTCGGGCTGTCCGACCATACGCCCGGCATCGCAGTGCCGATAGCCGCCGTGGCGAGGGGGGCCGTGGTGATCGAGAAGCACTTCACCACCGACCGCGGCCTCCCTGGGCCGGACCACAAGGCGTCGCTGGAGCCCGCGGAGCTCACGGCGATGGTCCAGGCGATCCGCCAGGTCGAGGCGGCGCTCGGGAGCGCCGTCAAGGCGCCCGCGCTGTGCGAGATCGGCAACCGCGCGATCGCCCGCCAGAGCCTGGTCGCTGCCAGGGACATCGTCGCCGGCGAGATGTTCACGCTGGAGAACCTCACCACCCGCCGCCCCGGCGGCGGCGTCGCCCCGATGCGGATGTGGGAGTGGCTGGATCGTCCGGCTGCACGGGCGTTCGCGGCGAACGAACTCATCGCACCATGAACCTGCCGGTGCTCATCGTGGGTGGCGGCGGGCACGCGCGCGTCCTGATAGACTGCCTCAGACTGCTCGGCGCGACCGTCATCGGCGTGCTGGACCGCAACCCCGCGCTCGTCGGCCGCGAACTGTCGGGCGCTCCGATCCTCGGCGACGAAGAAAGTATCGCCGCGCACCGCCCAGGGGAGGTCGCGCTGGTCAACGGGCTCGGCTGGACGGGCGGCGGGGCGCCGCGGGCGGCCCTGTTCACCGCCTACCGGGCGCTCGCCTATCGGTTCCGCAGCGTCATCCACCCGAGCGCCGTCGTCGCCCGGGATGCGACCCTGGGTGAGGGCGTCCAGATCATGGCCGGGGCCATCGTCCAGACCGGCTGCGCCATCGGCGACAACGCGCTGATCTACACGCGCGCCTCCATCGAGCACGACTGCGTCATCGGCGAGCACGCCTACGTCGGCCCGGGGGTGACCCTGACCAGCAGCGTGCGCGTCGGTGCGCGCACGCTGCTCGACACGGGGGCGGTGGTCGCACTCGGCGTCGCCATCGGCAGCGGCTGCACCGTCCCGGTCGGCGGCATCGTGCGGCGAGATCTCGCGGACGGTGCGACCCTCGAATCCAGCCACGCCACGAAGGATTGAAATGAAGCCCTGGCAGCTCTGCCTCATCCCGCCCGCAACGACCATCCACCAGACCATCAGGGTCATCAACGACACCGCCTTGCAGATCGCCCTGGTCGTCGATGCGACTCAACGGCTGCTCGGGACCGTCACCGACGGCGATGTCCGCCGCGCCCTGCTGGCGGGGATAGCGTTGACCGAACCGGTCGACCGCATCATGAACCCGCGCCCCACCACCGTGCCGCCGGACGCCGACCGCCAGGACATCCTCGAGCTCATGCGCTCGCGCAGCTTCCGGCAGCTGCCCGTAGTCGACGCCGCCAACACGGTCCTCGGATTGGAGACCCTCGACCACGTCGAGCGCGGCTCGCTCGCCGACCACGAAGTCGTCATCCTGGCCGGGGGCTTCGGCAAGCGCCTGATGCCCCTCACCGAGCACTGCCCGAAACCGATGCTGAAGGTCGGCAGCCGACCGCTGCTTGAGTCCACCCTCGACTACCTGCGGAACCAGGGCTTCCGCACCGTCCATCTCTGCGTGAATTACCGGGCGGAGGTGATCAGCGACCACTTCGGCGACGGCTCGCGCTTCGGCCTGGACATCCGCTACGTCCGCGAAGACCGGCCGCTCGGCACCGCCGGGGCGCTCGGGCTGCTGCCCGCCCCACCGATTAGGAGCTTCCTGGTGATGAACGCCGACCTGCTGATGAAGGTGAACTTCGAGCAACTCTTCCGCTTCCACGGGCAGTCGCGCTCGATGGGCACCATGTGCGTGCGCGAGTACGACTTCCAGGTCCCGTACGGCGTGGTCCGGATGGAGTCCGGCAGGATCCTGGGCATCGACGAGAAACCGGTGCAGCGCTTCTTCGTGAACGCCGGCATGTACGTCCTCGAGCCGGAGGCGCTCGCGCTGCTGCCGAAAGGGGAGCCCTTCGACATGCCCTCGCTGTTCGAGCGCATGATCGGCGGCGGGTCCGGACCGGGCGCGTTCCCGATCCACGAATATTGGCTCGACATCGGCAAGATCGACGATTTCGAGCGCGCGAATTCCGAGTTCGCCACCAACTTTCCGGGCTGACCGTGCACTGCCTCGTCGTCGGTTACGGCTCCATCGGTGCCCGCCACGCGGAGATCCTCGCCGGCCTCGGCCACGAGGTCGCCGTTATCACCGCTCGGACCGACGCGCCGTGGCCGCGCTACCGCGACGTCGCCGCGGCGCTCGCCGCGCGCGACTTCGGCTACCTGGTGATCGCGGGCCCGACCGAGCAGCACCACGCGGCGCTGGTCGCGGCCGCCGCGGCCGGCTTCAGCGGCGCGGTGCTGGTCGAGAAGCCCCTCTTCAGCGCGCCGGCGGCCTTGCCGGCGGACAACTTCAGCTCCCTGCACGTGGGCTACAACTTCCGCTTCGACCCGCTGATCCAGCGCCTCCGCCGGAGGATCGCCGAACGGCCGGTGCACACCTTCTCGGTGTATTGCGGGCAGCACCTCGCCAGCTGGCGCAAGGGTCGCGACTACCGCCAGTGCTATTCGGCCCACCGCGCGGGGGGCGGTGGGGCGCTGCGCGACCTCAGCCACGAGCTCGACTACGCCTCCTGGCTCCTGGGCGGCTGGTCCCGGACGACCGCACTGGGCGGCCGCTGTGGCGACCTCGAGATCGACAGCGACGACGCGTTCGCGCTCCTCCTCGTGACGCCGCGGTGCCCGCTCGTGCAGATCCAGGTGAACTACCTCGATCGCATCAGCCAACGCGTCGTCATCGCGAATCTCGAGGGGTTGACCGTCCGCGCGGACCTGGTGACCGGCCAGTTCCAGGAGAACGATCAGGTCATCGACCTGGCGCGGGAGCGCAACGCCTCGTTCATCGCCCAGCATCAGGCCGTCCTCACCGGCGCCGGCGGGGAATCCCTCTGCACCCTTGAACAGGGCCTGGAGGTCTTGAAGCTGATCGCGGGCGCCGAGCAGGCGGCCCGTGAGAGGGTCTGGGTCGAGCGATGCTGAGGATTTGCACCATCTGCGCGCGCGGTGGTTCGAAGGGCGTTAAGAACAAGAATATCCGTGACCTGCTCGGCAAACCGCTCATTGCCTACTCCATCGAGCAAGCCAAGGCCTCGCTTCTCTTTGATCTGGTCGCGGTGAGCAGCGATGCGCCTGCGATCCTCGACGTCGCCCGCGCACACGGGGCGGACCTGGTGATTGCGCGCCCGGACGAGATGGCCACCGACACGGCGGCGAAGCTGCCGGCCATCCAGCACGCCGTGCGCAGCGCGGAGGAGGCCTCCGGGCTGCGCTTCGACGTGATGGTCGACCTGGACGCCACCTCGCCATTGCGCCTGCCGGCGGACATCGTGGGCGTGGTCGACATGCTCGAGCGGGGCGGCGCTGCCAACATCATCACCGGGGCGCCTGCGCACCGCTCCCCCTATTTCAACCTGGTCGAGGTCGACGAGGGTGGCGTTGCCCGGCTGTCGAAGAAGCTCGCGAAGCCGATCGTCAGGCGGCAGGATGCCCCGCCGTGCTACGACATGAACGCGTCGATCTACGCCTGGCGGCGCTCCGCCATCCTGGATTCCACCTCGATCTTCCTCGAGAGCACCGGGCTGTTCGTGATGCCCCCCGAGCGATCGACGGACATCGACAGCGATTTGGATTTCAAGATCGTTGAACTGCTCATGCGGGAACGCCGTCAATGAACGACCAGCCCTTCTCCCGCTCCGCCCTCGACCTCGTCGGCAAGGCCGCCATCGTGACCGGCGGGGCGGGCATTCTTGGCGCGCACTTCTGCTCCGGGTTGGCCGAATGCGGGGCTGATGTCGCGGTCGTCGATCTCGACGCCGCCCGCGCCGAGGCGCTGGCCGCCTCGCTGCGCGAGCGCTGGGGCCGTCGCGCCATCGGGATCGGTTGCGACATCACCCGACCCGAGGCGGTCCAGCAGATGGTCGCGTCCACCGTCGAGGCCTTCGGCGGCATCGACATCCTGCACAACAACGCGGCCACGAAATCCGCGGATCTCGAAGCGTTCTTCGCGGCTTTCGAGGATTACGACCTGGCAATGTGGCGTTCCATCATGGCGGTCAACATCGACGGCATGTTCCTGGTCGCGCAGGCGGTGGGCCGGCAGATGATCAAGCAGGGCCGGGGTGGGTCGGTCATCCAGACCGCCTCGATCTACGGCGCGATGGCTCCCGACCAGCGCATCTACGAGGGTTCGGAGTACCTCGGCCGTCCGATAAACACCCCGGCCGTCTACTCGGTGTCGAAGGCGGCGGTCCTCGGCCTCACCCGCTACCTGTCGACCTATTGGGCGGCGCATGGGATCCGCGTCAACTCCATCACACCAGGGGGCGTCCGGAGCGGCCAGAACGAAGAGTTCAAGCGCCGATACTCGCAGCGCGTCCCCCTCGGGCGCATGGCGGAGGCTGGAGAGATGGTCGGTGCCCTGGTCTTCCTGGCCTCCCCAGCCTCCAGCTACATCACCGGTCAGAACCTGATCGTCGATGGGGGACTGAGCGTCTGGTGACCGCCGCCCTGGACCACGACCGACCAACCTGAGATGGTGACGCCATGTCCGCGAAAAGCGCCTTCGCACTGATCCCCGCCCGTGGCGGCTCCCGCGGTATACCCGGGAAGAACATCAAGCGCATCGCCGGCCGGCCGCTGATCCACTGGACCTTGCGCGCGGCCCTGGGCTGCAGGCACATCCAGCGCGTGTTCGTCTCGACTGACGACCCGGCCATCGCCGCGGTCGCGCGGCTCATGCCGGGAGTCGAAGTCCTGCCCAGGGACCCCGCGACCGCCACCGATACCGCCAGCACCGAAGCGGTAGTCTTTGACGCCCTACCCAGGATCGGGCCGTGTGACGACCTGGTCCTCATCCAGGCGACCTCGCCGCTGTTGACCAGCGCCGACCTCGACCGCGGATTCGCGCTGCGTGCGGCTGCGGACGCGACCAGCTGCCTGAGCGTCGTCCGGGAGAAACGCTTCCTGTGGTCGAGCGACGCCGGCGGCCTGGGGTCGCCTCTCAACTACCGCCCCACCGCCCGGCCGCGGCGGCAGGATTTCGCCGGGCACCTGGTCGAGAATGGCGCGTTCTACCTGAGCACCTGCGCCGCGATCCGCGCCAGCGGCTGCCGCATCAGCGGCCCCACCAGCGTATGCGAGATGGACGCCGATTCAGCCTTCGAGATCGACGAGCCGGTCGACTGGGTGATCGTCGAAGGCCTGCTGGCCCGCCGCCGCATGGGGCGGGCCGCGGGAATCGGGCTGCTGATCTGCGACGTCGACGGCACGTTGACCGACGGGAGCATGTATTACGGGCCGGAGGGGGAAGCGCTCAAGTCATTCAACACCAGGGATGCGCATGGCATGGGCCGCTTGCGCGAGGGCTTCGGGATTCCCACCGGGGTCATCTCACGGGAAGACAGTCCCGCGGTCCGGGCTCGCTGCCGGAAACTCGGGCTCGAGCTCGCCGCCCACGGCGTCCAGGACAAGGTCGCGGTGGCCCGGGCGTGGTGCGCGAAACTTGACATCGGTCTTGACCAGATCGCCTTCATAGGTGACGATACCAACGATCTGCCACTCCTCAGAATGGCAGGATTCTCCGCGTGTCCAGCGGATGGGGCGCAGGAGTGCAGGGACGCTGTCGACGTGGTGCTCTCCGCCTCGGGAGGGAAGGGCTGCGTCCGAGAGTTCTGCGAATTTCTCATCGCGGCGCGGACCGCGAGCCGCTGAGCCGTACCGTTTCACAGGAACAGGATCACCATGACCAATAAACCAGCGCGCGTGATGGCAGAAATAGGCTGCAACCACAAGGGCGACATGGCCATCGCCGAAGAGCTGGTGCGCATGGCAAAGGTCTGCGGCGCCGACGTGGTGAAGTTCCAGAAGCGCTGCGTCAAGCAGCTGCTCTCGCAGGACGAGTACAGCCGCCCGCATCCAAATCCACAGCACGCGTATGGCAGCACCTATGGCGAGCATCGCGAATTTCTGGAGTTCACTGCTGAGCAGCACGCCCACCTGCGCGACTACTGCCGGCAGGTTGGGATTGGATACAGCACCAGCGTGTGGGACACCGTGAGCGCGCGGGAGATCGTCGCGCTCGAACCTGCCCTGATTAAAGTTCCCTCGGCGTCGAACACCGACTTCGACATGCTCAAAGTGCTGCGCGACGATTACGCTGGCGAGGTGCACATCTCGCTCGGCATGACCACGCGGGGAGAGGAGAATGACCTGATCGGATTCTTTGAGGAAGCCAAGGCGGCCCGCAAGCGCCTGGTCATCTACGCCTGCACCAGCGGCTACCCTGTGCCCTTCGAAGACGTCTGCCTGCTCGAGTTGACCCGCCTACGCGAGTCGTACCAGCAGCGGGTGATGGCGATCGGCTTCAGCGGCCACCACCTCGGGATTGCAATCGACACCGCGGCGTTCGTGCTGGGCGCGGAATGGATCGAGCGGCACTTCACCCTCGACCGCACCTGGAAGGGGACCGACCATGCGGCCAGCCTCGAGCCCGATGGCCTGCGCCGGGTGTGCCGCGACGTGAAGGCGGTGGCCAAGGCACTGACCTACAAGGGCAGCGATGTCCTGCCAATCGAGCAGGTCCAGCGCGCCAAGCTGAAGCGCAAGGTCCTCGCCTGACGGGATCCGGACCATGAACCGGAGGGCGGCACCCCTCGTCAGCATCATCACCCCGGCGTACAACGCCGAGCGCTTCCTCGCCCAGACGGTGGCCTCGGTGCAGGCCCAGCAGCACTCGAATTGGGAGATGCTGGTCGTCGACGACCATTCCCGCGATGGGACGCTGGTACTGGCGCGTAGCCTTGCGCGCACCGACGACCGCATCCGTGTCCTGCGGAATCCCCGCAACCTCGGCCCAGGCCTCACGCGGGATCACGGGGCCGGCGCCGCTAGGGGCCGCTTCGTCGCATTCCTCGACAGCGACGATCTCTGGCCGCCGGCCAAGCTGCGCCTGCACCTGGAATTCATGGTTCGCGCGCGCGCGGCCTTCTCCTGCACGGCCTACCGCAGGTTCCGCGACGCGGGGGACGGGCTCAGCTGCGTGGTCGGCGTGCCGCTGCTGGCCGATCGGCGCGCGCTGCTGCGTAACAACACCGTTGCCACCTCGACCGTCCTGATCGACCGCTCTCACACCGGTGGCTTCCACCTGCAGGATACGCACTACGACGATTTCGCCTTATGGCTGGCCCTGGCCCGCCGTGGGCACCCGGCCCATGGCCTTCCGCTCGACCTCATGCGCTACCGTATAGCGCTGAACAGCTTCTCCGGCAACAAGCTGCGATCGGCGCGCAAGGTGCTTGAGGCCTACGTCCGCGTGCAGCGGTTGGGGCTGGCCGACACCGCCTGGTGCTTCTTCAACTACGCCTGCACCGGAATACTCAAGCATCGCAACGAGTGGACGAGCGCCGCCACGCCCGACTCCACCGCCGCGCCGCCCGTGCGAGCGCCCGTATGACGGTGGCGGTGACTGGCGCGAGCGGTTTCATCGGAGCACAGCTTTGCGCGCGGCTGGTAGCAGACGGCCTGCCGGTGCGAGGGCTCAGCCGCCGGCACATCGCTGCCGACCGCGCCCCCGCCGGCGTCGAGCAGCTCCACGGCTTCGAACTCGACGAGTCGACGGACTGGGGACGGGCCCTCGAGGGCTGCCGGACGCTGGTACATGCGGCCGCGCGCGCCCACGTCCTCAGGGACCGCGCCGTCGATCCCCTCAAGGAGTTCATGCGCACCAACTGCCGGGGGACGATGCGGCTGGCCGGTTGCGCCCGCGCCGCCGGCGTGCGCAGGATCGTCTTCCTGAGTTCGATCGGCGTCCTTGGCAACAGCAGCCACGGCGCGCCTCTGGACGAGGACTCGCCACCCGCACCCCACAGCCCGTACGCGGTCGCCAAGCGGGAGGCGGAGCGGCGCCTGCTCGAGTTCTGCGGCAGCGCCGGGATCGAGGTGGTGATCCTTAGGCTGCCCCTGGTCCACGGACCGGGAGCGAAAGGGAATTTCCACCAGCTGATGCGCACAATCGCGTTGCGGCGCTGGCTGCCGCTGGGCTCGATCCGCAATCGCAGGAGCCTCCTGGGGATCGCGAACCTGGGCACAGCGGTAACCGCGGTGGTGCGCGCGAATGATGTGCCCTGCGGGATCTTCCACCTCGCCGACGCAGAGACGGTTTCGACCCCCAGCATCATTCAGGAGCTGGCCGTGGGGATGGGGGTCCCGCCTCGGCTCGGACGGGTGCCGCCGGCCGCGCTGGCGGCGGCCGCATGGCTGGTTGGGAAATCGGCCACGGCCGAGAAGCTGATCGGCGACCTAGAGGTGGACAGCCGTCGATTCCAGCAGACGTTCTCCTGGCGACCCGGTTACGCTACGAGCGAGGGTCTGCGCGAGATGGCTGCGGCCTTCACCGCGACCGGCACGAGTTGAAGTAAGGCGCAGGCCAGAGGCCGCGGCGAACAGCGCCCTGATCATTGACTAGGCGGGGGACCGCGATGGTGGAAGCGGTGGCCTGCGAGGTCGACGTACGCGCCGTCCCAGCCCGGGAATTCTGCGGCTTTGACGCGCCTGGTGACTTCCTCGGGAGGCATCTCGGGACGAACGCGGAAGAGTTCCAGCATCTCATGGCGGGTGTATGGGCGCCGTCGCCAGTATTCGTCGCTTTCAGGAAGGGGAGCGCCGGAGATGATGCTATCCATGACTTCCTGGAATAGGATGAGTAGGTTGGCCGAACTGCGCGTTGAGAGCGAGTGGACCGTGTCAGTGGCGAAGAGCGGAAAACGGCGCACGGCCACGATCACGCCGGTATCCACCTGCGCCTTCATGTGGTGGCAGGTGACGCCGTAGCCGGAAGCCTGCTCGTAGATGGCGAAGTTGAAGCAGCCAATACCCGGGTATTCGGGGGGGCCCGGATGGAAATTGATGGCGGCCACACGCGCCCGCTCGAGGAGCGCCTGCGGCACGATCCATGGAGACAGGTAGGAGATCAGGAAATCGCCCTCCCAGTCCAGCAGCGCCGGATCCAGCCGAGAGCCACTTGCGCCGAGGACGATTCGGCAATCCATTTGGTGCTGCCGAGCGAAGGCGAGAGCCGCCTTCGCCATGACGTCGTCGCGGTCCTTCGAAAGTATCAGGACGCTGGGCATCTTCATCGGCTACTCTGCCTTCTGGGGACCGGCGGTGTGCCGTGCGTCGCCGTGTGAACGGTAGCGCCGTACGCAGGAGCGGTCAATCGATGCTGCGGCCTCGCGCCCGCTGCTGCGCTCTTGATGAGTTCACCTTGGTCCCGATAGTGAGCATCCGACCGGCGCGAATGCGGCGGACCGGCGGGTTCCGGGCGACGGGTGAGGGCGGACATGACATCAAACGGGGCAGCGCGAAGGTTCGCGGGGCGGTGCCCGTTCAGGGCGGCCGCTATTGCCGCCCGTCGCGGGTCGCCCGCCGCAAGCCGCCGCCCGGCCGCGGAATCAAGATGACGGGGCTCTGGGTATCGCTGCCAGCTGCGCTGGTGACTACCTTGGTGATGACCGGGGTGGTGCTGCGCTATGCGCGCCGTCGCCTCGTGGAGGTCCCCAACGCGAGGTCCTCGCACACTATCCCGACACCCAGGGGCGGCGGATTGGGCTTGGTGCTCGGCGCCGGCGCCGGGGCCGGTTTGGCGCTGGCCTCGGCGACGCAACCCGTGCCCTGGGCGGTACTGTTCGTCCTTGGCTGCCTGGCAGCGATGGCCCTGCTCGGCTGGTGGGACGACCACGAGCCGCTGAGCGCGCGCCTCCGGCTGTTCGTTCAGCTGTTCCTGGTGGGGGGCGTGGTGATCGCGCTGGGCGTTCCCGGCCAGGTTGCCTTCGGAGGGGTCGTCGTGCTTCTCCCCGCGCTGGTTATCGGCGCCCTCATGGTCCTCGCGGGCGCGTGGCTGGTGAACCTGACGAATTTCATGGATGGGATCGACGGCATCGCTGGGATCCAGGGCGTTGTTGCCTGTGGGTACTTGGGGCTGCTGCTGTTCCACCCATTCGCCGCGGCCGGCGATCAGGAGACGCGGCAGCTGGCTGCGCTCGGCCTCGTCACGAGCATCGCCTGCGTCGGCTTCCTCGGCTGGAACTGGCCTCCGGCGCGGATCTTCATGGGCGATATTGGCTCCACCTTCCTCGGCTTGGTATTCGTGGTGGAGATCGTCGGCCTGCTTGTGCGCGCCTGCCCGCTTGAGGTCGCGCTCCTGCCGCTGTTCCCGTTCGTCGCAGACGCCACCTGCACTCTGGCACGCCGCGCACTGCGCCGTGAGAGGTTATCAACGGCCCACCGCACCCACCTCTATCAGCGCCTCGCGCGCGCCTGGGGCAGCCACCAGCTCGTCACGCTGCTCTATGGCGGCATCGCGGCTGCGGGGGCGGCAGGCGCGGAGCTCACCCGCAGGGGGATGCTCCCGGGCGGGGCCGCCGTGGTGCTGCTTGCCCTCGGCTATGGCGCGCTCGTCTGGTATGCGCGCGGGCGAGGCTGAATTCCCCGTGGCACGCAACGGCTGAGTGCCTAACCTCGCGCCCCGAAGGCGTGGGAAAACCTATGCACCTTACCTATAAGTCGGTCGCCTATCGCCTGCTTTGGATAGTGCTCGACATCGTCTGCATGCTTGCGGCGATGGGCGCCGCGCTCGTCCTGCTCAAGCGCACGCCCGGCGAGCAGGGGGTGCAATTCCTGTGCATCATTGTCGCGGTGCGGTTGGGCTTCTTCGTGCGCATGGGCATGTACCGCGCAGTGCTGCGCTACTCGGGAATCCATACCCTGTTCGTGGCCGCCGCCTCGATTGTCGCGGGCTCGCTCGCGGGGGTGGTGATCGCCTTTTTCTTCCTGCAGGCGCACCTGGATGGCCTGGGCAGGGCCTTCGTCGTTCTCGAGGCGCTGCTCAGCCTGGTGGCCTGTGGCGGCATGCGCATCCTGGTACGGATCTCCACCGAGTGGGGGTCCGCCCGATCTGGCCGCCGCGCCGTCATCTACGGGGCCGGCTCGCTGGGCGAGCTGGTCCTGCGCGGACTGCGGCGGACGGGTGAGCTGAACCCCATCGGCTTCATCGACGACGATCCGCGCCGCGTCGGGCGGATGATCCACGGGCGGCGCGTGCTCGGCACCCTCGCTGACCTGCCGCAGATCTGCCGCCGCTATGAGCCAGAGATGCTGATCACCGCCATCCACCAGCTGCCGCCGCAGAAAATGCGCGGCGTCATCCAGGCCTGCATGGACAACGGCATCAAGGCGAAGAAGGGCGTCGGCGACGTGATGTCGGCGAGCGGCCAGGCCAAGCTCGCGGACTTCAAGCTCGAGGACTTGCTGCGACGCCCGCCGCGCAACCTCGATCGCCTCGCCCTCAACAAGCTCATCACCGGCAAGACGGTGCTCGTGACCGGCGCCGGCGGCAGCATCGGATCGGAGCTGTGCATGCAGATCGCCGCGCTCGGCGCGCAGCGGCTGATCCTCCTCGATCACAGTGAGATAAACCTCTACACCATCGACCAGCGCCTGGGCGAGCGCTTCCCGGACGTAGGGCGCGAACCGGTGCTCCTCGACCTGCAGTCGCGGCGCCGGGTCGAGCAGCTGCTGACGCGGGTCCGCCCGGACGTGGTCTTCCACGCGGCGGCGTACAAGCACGTGCCGCTGGTCGAATCGAACCCCTTCATCGCCACCAGGAACAATGTCAACGGATTCCGGAATGTCCTCGATGCCGCAGTCGCGGCCGGGATCGGACTGGTGGTGCTCATCTCCACTGACAAGGCGGTGCACCCAACCAACGTTATGGGCTGCACAAAGCGCGTCTGCGAGCTGCTGCTGCAGAGCCACCCATCGTGCGCCACGCGCATGTGCGCGGTACGCTTCGGCAATGTCCTTGGCTCCTCTGGGAGCGTCATCCCGCGGTTCCTCGAGCAGATCGCCCAGGGTGGCCCCGTGACCGTCACTCATCCGGAGGTCACCCGCTACTTCATGCTCATTCCCGAAGCAGTGGAGCTCGTCCTGCACGCCGGCGCCATGGCGACCCACGGCGAGATCTTCATCCTGGACATGGGTGAGCCGGTGCGCATCGCCGACATGGCCCGCCAGCTGATCTTCCTCACCGGCAACATCCCAGACCGCGATATCGAAATCTCCTACACTGGCCTGCGTCCGGGAGAGAAACTCTACGAGGAGCTGCTCAAAAACGATTCCGAGCAGTCCGCGGCGGTCGACGGGATCACCATCGCCCGCACCGCAGCTATCGATTATACCGGCCTGCGCGGGGCTGTGCAGGCACTTCTCGAAGCATGCGAACACCAGGACAGGGACGAATTCCTGGGCGCTTTACGGGCGCTGGTGCCGGAATGGGTGCCATCGAGCCTGTGGTACGATGCGCAATTCGGGGAGAGCAGCCCACTTGGCACCATGGGTGCGCCGGTCGCTGCCCGCTCTTGACCTCGGCGACTGGCCCGGAGCCACCTGCGATCTTTGGAAGGTGCTTGGACCCATCTCCCTCCTGCCAAGGGCTCGATTCCGGTTTCCAAAGGACTTGCTAATCCTGCCACCGGCACTGCCACTATGAGTTAGAGAGGCCAGTTACTGAAAAAAACGCTGGATGAAGATGGTGGAGAGGGATTAGCGCGGGCGGCTCACGAAGTGACACATGCTGAGGTCACTCTGCGCGAAGAAGAAGTTCGTGCGATAGAAGCCGTAATTTTAAACGAGCGGGCAGTGAGCGTGAGTGCGTCGGGGAACGACCGGATTCCAAGTCACGAGAGTGAAAGGATCACGGCCATCGCAGCTAGGCGGCCTGCCTGGGCTAACAATATCACGTTTCGCCGCCTTATGCCAACTTCTGCTAGGCGCCTGCGGTGGACCACAGGCACATCCAAAGCAGTTTTTAGTATGGTTGGCCAGGAATTTGGAAGTAGCGGTGCGGAGCATCGGCCCTGCGCCGGAGCGTCCTAGTACACCGTCCGATTAGTCCGACTTACTATTCTGAAAGCGCTTTGTAAGGCGAATTATCTTCCTGAGCTTTGCTGGGCCTGCCGTCCAGGCGAATGGACCGCAGCGCTTGTTGTATTCCCTAATGTAGTGCTTGAGGAATTTTGCCAATTCTCTTGTCGAATTATGAACAGCCTGCTGCAAGCCTTGGCGAGTCATGATGCTGAAGAAGCACTCGATGAGATTGGTCCAGGATGCATGCGTTGGGGTGTAATGGAACGAAACGCCGGGGTACCGTTTAAGCGCATTCCTGCGCAGCGCCATTTTTGTGGGTGTTCAAGTTGTCCATTATGACGCAAAGTCGCTGCCCGGCGTATTTCTTGGCCAGTGCATCCATGAAGTGCAGGAAATCCTTGGAAGTGCGTCGGTCGGTTACGTGGCCAAAGACTTCCCCAAAGGCCACGTCCAATGAAGCGATGAGCGTCTTGGTTCCATGGCGGACGTATTCATTGGTCCATGCTCGTGGCTTCCTTGGGCCGACCGGAATCGGCGGCTGGGTGCGATCGAGAGCTTGTATTCCAGTCTTCTCATCCACGCAGAGGATCAGGGCATTCTCCGGTGGATTCATGTACAGCCCGACTACTTCCAAAAGCTTGTCTTCAAACCTGGGATCAGGGCAGAAGGTGAAGGTGCGCAGTCGATGGGGATGCAAATCGTGGTCTTGCATGACCTCATGCACGGTAGATGGGGGCATCTTCAGGTGCTCCGCCAGCGTGCGGACACTCCACCGCGACAGGTGAGAAGGAGGCTCGGTGCAGACCGTTGAGACTATGCGTTGAATATCAGTATGATTCCACGCGGGGGGACGGCCCGAGTGAGGGCCGTCTTCTAAGGCTGCGATGCGACCTGTAAACGGCGGCGCAATATCAGGCCACGAAACCGGGCCTCATGGCCGGCCGTGGCGGAGCAAAATCAGGCCAGTGGTCCCTATCTGAGAAGAACTCCGGTGATCCTGCATTTTCCTCCCGTCTGGGAGGCAAATGCAGGAGCGCCGGAGTCCCGTGCGAAGCACGGAAGCATGGGCAGACGCTGTCAGGATGGCCCGCGTGCGGCGGTGGTG
This sequence comes from Planctomycetota bacterium, assembly GCA_013821615.1. GTDB lineage: Bacteria > Planctomycetota > UBA11346 > UBA11346 > UBA11346 > BOG-1363. Next base: position 8,788 of record JACDGQ010000005.1, on the reverse strand, counting down.
AGCCCCATGATCCCTTTCCACGCTGCGCGTGGAACCAGGGTGAGGGATGCACACCGTGGAACTCTATGCCCATGTCCGCCGCTACGTCGCAGTCGATCACCACAGCCAGCGGGAGGCGGCCAGGCACTTTGGGATCAGCCGGGACATGGTCGCCAAGATGATGGAGAACGCGCAGCCGCCGGGTTACCGGCGAACGGCGGCGGTGGCGCGTCCGAAGCTCGATCCATTCATGGGATGGATCACGGAAACCCTGAAGGGGGATCAACAGAAGCACCGCAAGCAGCGGCACACCGCGCAGCGGATCTTCGAACGGCTCAAAGCCGAGCATGGTTACACCGGCGGCTACACGGTGATCAAAGACGTGGTTCGCGAGCACGAGCGTCGGCACCGGGAGATGTTCGTGCCATTGGTGCGTCCGCCGGGACACGCCCAGGTCGATTTCGGCGAAGCGGTGGTGATCGTCGGCGGCGTTGAGCAGAAGGGCCACTTTCTGGCCATGGACCTACCGCACAGCGATGCGCCGTTCGTGATGGTCTTCCCGAAGGAGAAGACCGAGGCGTTCTGCCTGGGCCACGCCGAGGCGTTCGCCTGGTTCGGGGGCGTGCCTCAGTCCATCCTCTACGACAACACCTCGATCGCCGTGGCGCGGATCCTGGATGACGGCGAGCGGGTCCGCACCCAGGTGTTTGGGCAATTGCTCAGCCACTACCTGTTCCGCGATCGCTTCGCCCGGGTGGGAAAAGTCAACGACAAGGGCAACGTCGAAGGCTTGGTGAAGTACACTCAGCGGACGATCCTGACGCCGATTCCGGAGGCCGCAGACTGGGAGACGCTCAATCTCCAGGTGCGGGAGCGCTGCCGGCAACGGCGGAAAGAGCACGTGCGCGGTTCAGCGGGCACCATCGGCGAGCGCATGGCGGCCGACGTGGCCGCCTTCCTGCCGCTGCCGGCGGCGCCGTTCGACTGCTGTCGCCTGGTGCCCGGGCGCGTCAGCAGCCAGTCGCTGGTGCGCTTCGAGACCAACGACTACTCGGTGCCGGTGGCGTTCGGTCATCGCCAGGTGCTGATCAAAGCCTACGTCCACGACGTACTGATCTGCCACGGTGCCGAGGTGATCGCTCGGCATGCACGCAGCTACGAGCGCGACACCATGATCTTCGACCCGCTCCACTACCTGCCGCTGATCGAGCAGAAGGTCGGCAGCCTCGACCAGGCGGCGCCGTTGGCCAACTGGGTGCTCCCCGCCGAGTTCCTTGTCCTGCGCCGGTTGATGGAGAGCCGCTTGGCCAAGGCCGGTTCGCGCGAGTACGTCGGCGTTCTGCGTCTGCTCGAGGGATTCAGCCTGACCCAGGTCCACCAGGCGGTGCTCACCGCCCTACGCCTGGGTGCGATCAGCTATGACGGCGTGAAGCATTGCCTGCTCGCCGCGCTCGACGGCCGGCCACCGCGGCTCGATCTGGCGGAGTATCCGCACCTCCCGGTGGCCATGGTCGCGACCACTGATCCGGGCGCCTACAACGACCTGCTGCTGGCCGCGGCGGAGTCACCATGAGCGCCGACGCCATGCCCACGCCGACGCCGCCGTCGGTCCTGCTCGCCCACCACCTGAAGGAGCTGCGGCTGCCGACCTGCCTGCGCGAGTACGAGCGTCTGGCGCAGCAGTGTGCCCAGGAGGGAGTGGACCACGTCCGCTACCTGCTGCGCCTGGTCGAACTCGAACTGATCGACCGCGAACGGCGCCTGATCGAGCGGCGTATCAAGGCCGCCCGGTTCCCGGTCGCCAAGTCGCTCGATGCCTTCGACTTCCTCGCCATCCCCAGCGTCAATAAGCCGCTGGTGCTCGATCTCGCGCGCGGCGGCTACATCGACCGCCACGAGAACATCATCGCCGTGGGCAACAGCGGCACCGGCAAGAGTCATCTCGCACTCGGTCTGGGCCTGGCAGCCTGCCAGCGCGGCTACGCCGTCCTGTGGACCAGCGCCGCCGCCCTGGTGAACACCCTCGTTGAGGCCCGCGACGAGAAGCACCTGCTGCGCTATCAGAAGAGCCTCGCCAAGGTCCAGCTCTTGATCATCGACGAACTCGGCTTCGTGCCGCTGTCCAAGACCGGCGCCGAACTGCTCTTCGAGGTCTTCTCCCAGCGCCACGAGCGCGGCTCGACCCTGGTCACCAGCAACCTGCCCTTCGACGAATGGACTGAGGTCTTCGGCAGCCAGCGCCTTACGGGTGCCCTGCTCGACCGCCTGACGCACCACGTCCATCTGCTGACCTGCAATGGCGACAGCTACCGCTTGGCGGATGCCAAGCGCCGCCGCGCCAAGGCCGCTCCGAAGACCACCGAAGACCCCTGATCCGGCCAACTTAGGCAGCGGCGGCTACGCCGCCCGACTGGCCTGATTTTGGTCCGCCCTTTACAGCGACCGGAATCCCATCGTTTAAGCCACTTGTTCACATTCCCAAAATGACAGCTCAAGCGACGCGCGATTTCGCGCTGATTGATACCGTCGGCAGCGAGAAGGACGATGCGAGCTCGTTGGGCCAGACCAGCCGGCGATTGGGGTCGGCCAACAATCTCGCCGAGGGCCGAATGATCAGCGGGTGAGAGGCGGATTGGTCGAGCGTTGGCGCGCATTCTCGACCGTAGAGCATCGCCAACGGATTAACAGAGCAAATATACCTCCAATTTTACGGACGATGTACTAGGAGATCGGGTGGCCAGTGCCCGGACGTAGTCGGTGGCCTTTAGGCGCTCTGCTCTGACGGGAATGGGGAGGAGATCGCGGCTTTACGGCGCCGTTGATCCCGGAATTCCCAGGCCATGGCCAACAGCATTAGTGCAAGTTTCATGAAGAATGTTGAATGGATGAGGAAGTTGAGCATGCCGCCTATGTGTAGGACCATGACGACGTGAATAACGAATATCGCGCCGACCGCAGTGAATAGGCAACCGCCCATCGTAGCCCTGATCAGCACCCAGCAGAGCAGTGCGGTCGCGCAGGAGGTTAAGAAGACTAAGGCGAACCCCCCGACCTGGCCTCCAAGTTCAAAAAGGATTTCCGGGTATCCGCCCGCGTATTGCGTGCCCTGCTCGAGGACGCGCCGCGCCTCCTCCGATCCGAGGCTCTCCTCCATCAGATACTGGATCGAAGTGTTGAACGTAGGGTCAATCGGATCGTTGAAGAGTTTATCATAGGTCAGCGCCTCATTTTGTCCGGCATCGAGGAAGACTCGCTGGTGTGTCTGATACCACATCTCGCCCTGCTGCACGAGGACGCGCTCCACGATGCGGTCCTGCGAGGATTCCTCGTCATCCGCCCGTACAACCATGTAGGAGTTGGCGATGCCGGCAACCGCAAGTGCGACCGCCAGCAGGATCGAGACCCCGATCATGCGCCGCTCCTGCATGCCCAGGATTGCGGGGCCGGAGCCGGCCATAGAGCGGGAGCTCTCGACCCCGACGGCGACCGCACCCACGGCGAGTAGGAAGAAGCAGGTGTACGAGTAGAACGCAGAGAAGCGGTGGCCGGCGAGGAGGAGATGGAGATAAATCAGGCCAAGCGCCAGCAAACAGCGGTAGTCGGCGCCCTGGTCTCGGGCCTTCCCGATGAAGAAGAAGAGGCCGAGTACCCCGGCGATGGCTTGGCCATACTTCATCAGGATTAGATGTAGGGGGCCTGCAAAGTGGTCCCGGTATTCGTAGCGCTCCATGCCCTCGAAAAGGGGTACGATCCCGCGCGAGAACATCTCTATATGCAGGCAGGCGGCCATGCCAATAAGCGTCCACGCAGCGAGATCCCGGAGGCGCTTCTCCGCGGCTCCGCTCCAGGCTCGAAGAGGGGGCGCCGCACGCCGCTGGGCTCGACTGAAGGCCATGAACACCAGGACCATGGCGGCGAGTGACAGCGCGTCGGCGAGGGCGATCGACAGTGAGCTCCAGCCCGCACCGACATCGGCCCCGAGCTGGCGCGAATACACTGGCCCAGCCAGATCGAGGTATGTGCACGAGAGCACACGCCAGGAATAGGCGATGAGCAGGAAGGACAGCATCACCGCGATCCAGGGCCGGCGCGCGCACAGCCAGGCGACCATTCCGCCGAACAGCAGAGCCGTCAGTACGGTAATCATGTGCGGATCACGGGCGGGTCGCGGTGCCTGGCAAAGGTTGCGCGCGGCGGGGCGTCTGCCGTGTCGGCCTGGGCGGTGGTCGGACCCCCGATCACGCGGGCGCTCCGAGGGCAGGCTGACGACTGATCGAGGTGATGGCGAGGGCGAAACCCAATGTGAGGAACAGCACGAAGCTCGGGCCGCTGTGCCCGGCGAGGTGCTCGAACTGGCCTGAGACGACGGCGCATGTGGCGACGCTGCAACCAAGGCGCCAGCCATTGGGGGCTTCCGTGCGCAGTCGGTGGAGGTGCACCAGCACCGCGGCGATGAGCGCAACGTACAGCAGCGTGCTTGGCAGCCCGTGTTCAGCTGCTAGGCCCAGGAAGCTGTTATGCGCGTGGGGCGCCTGGAGCCACCGGTCGCGGGTGTGGTCCGGGTATAGCTCGGCGATGAGTCTGTCATTTTCGCGCTTGAAGTTGTCCGCGCCGCCCACGCCGAACCAGGGATGCTGTCCGATCATGCGCAGCGAGACCTCCCAGATGGTCACCCGCCCATCGTCCAAGCGCGCCAAGTTCTCGAGCTGGTCTGGGTCTCTGAGTAGCGCCAGGGTGAAAGAAATGCCGAGCAGCAGGGCCGCCAGGCCGATCCCATAGACTATCTTGCGCATGGAGCAGGCGGCGAAGGCGCCCAGGGCGGCGGCCGCGCCCAGGAATGATGAGCGGGCGAACGCCAGGAGTATCCCAATCGGCGCGGCGATCCGAACAGACCACGTCAGGCACCTTGAGACGCCGGTCGCCGCGCCGTCCAACATGAAGATCAGCAGTATTTCAGTGAGGATAAAGCCCTGGGTCAGGTGCAACGGCATGAATCCCGAGCACTCGGCGAATCGCCTTCCCGTTAGGCTGACGCGGAATGGCCTCGAGCCGCCGAAGCCGACGAAAAACTGGATGGTAGCGAGTGCGACCGAGGCGAGCAGTGCGATCGCTAGGACGGTCGCGCTCCGCCGCCGCACCGAGGGGTCTCTGAGGGTGAAGGCGGCGATGTAGAGGGCGAACCAGGTAAAGGTCGAGCCCATGCCGGTGCGTAGGAAGGGCTGGCCACCGTGCGCCGCCGCGACCGCCACGCTCAGCACCTGCCATGCGGCGAAGGCGAAGGCGATCCAGAAACCCGGTAGGCGTTGGAGCGGTGCCCTGGCCAGCAGCGCGCCTATAGTGGCGATTGCCAGACCAACGTGGAGGGCGAACAGCGAGATGCAGGCCGCGCCGACCATCACCATCGTGCCGACCTCCATGCATCTCAGGCCGAACGCGGCGATTGCGCCGCTGCCCGACCCCGCATCGACTACAGTCAGCATGCCGTTCGGTTTTCGCATGATTCCGAGCATGATTGGTGAAAGGCTAGATGTGCCGAGGATGGCAACAGCAGATAGGGCACGCCGCCGGATCGCGGTCGGCAGTGGTCGACTGCGTGGCGGGTGTCCCCGGCAGGGACGTCGGATTCCGACCGGCTGGCCGTGCGACGGGCCGTGCAATCCGTGGTGAGGGCGCCCAGGACAGTGCGGATCATGAGAGCATTGATGGCGATCTTTGGCGGTCGACGATTAGGGCAAACCCCAGTCCTGCGACCAACCCTATACACAAGCCGATGAGTGCGATCAGCGACCTGCCGACACCAACCGCTTCGAGTGACTGCCTGGGGGAGGCCAGGAGATGGGTGTCGCGGAGATTCGCAATACGGTGCTTGATTTGCTCGATCTGCTCCTGTTGGCTAGAGAGGTTCCTGACGTTGTCGGCGTCCTCTCGCTCGAGGCGCTGGAACTCCTGCGGGATCCCGATGCGCAGGCGCTCCTCCAGCTGGTCGAGCCTCGACGACTCAACTACCAGCTGGTTGTCGATCATTAGCAGGGTCAGCACCTGCTCCTGAGTGTTAACCATCTTGCCTGCGGTTTCGCGATTGGATGCGCTGCTGGTCATGCGAACCGCTGCGGCAGTGAACTGTGCCTGCACCAGGGCGCGGTCGTCCTCGAGTAGCTTTCGCTCGTTGGCGATCCAGTGCTTGCGCTCCTTGATCTCGCCAAGCTTTAGCTCTGAAAGCGAGCGCTCCCCGTCCAGGATGCCGCGCGTCAGCACCATCTGCTGGCGGTGGTCCTGCAGAAGCTCGCTCGCGACTTCATTCAACAACTCGATGTGCCGCGCGGAGTCTGCTGACACGCCCCTGGTGGCGAGGGTGACGAGCACGCTGTTGGGCGGCGAGGTGATCGCGATGTCTATCAGTTGGGCGCCGCCGCTTCCCTCGCGCAGTTTCTGCTGAACAATCGGTGCGTACGCGGACTTGATCTTCGCGATGCAGCTGGCTGGGCTCTCGATGGGTTGGTCGGAGCGGCCGATCTCTAAGACGGTGGTGAAGGCATAGACCCTCGGCTTGACTAGCGCCACGCCCACTCCCGACGCCAGTCCGACGATGGCGATAGACGCGATGAGCAGCAGGTGCGAGCGCATCACGAGATACAACCCGTCTTTCGCCGGCGATGCCATCTGGTTCGTGAGGAGCGGGGCGGCGGACTCGACGAAGGGGGTGTTCATAGATGCCTGGTGGGCCGCTCGACCGGCGCTCCCGAGGGCGGGGCATCAGGTCAGGGCGTGCGGGTGATCTTGAGCGCTGGACGCTGTTGCCGACCGGTATTCGCCATCGCAATATCGGGGACGCTTTGTAGTTAGCAGGTCCATAGAGGATCGCCAGCGCAAAGGATCTAGCCAAGTTTGGGCTTGAGGAGAAGCTGGCTTAGAGGCCTATCCCAGCGGCTTCGGCTGCAGGGTGAGCCGGAGAACGAGATTCGGGGTGCCTAGCGGCACTTCAAGCGGGCAGAAGTCGCCATGGCGAATCTTGAAGTGGCCGTTGTCTCCGCCGAAGATCTTATGCCGCCCGCTGATCGACTCCGACGCCGCGAATACATCGTAGGCCTGCCCGAAGAGATCTGCGAACATTTGCTGCACGCAGCTGTTGCGCGTCAACTGTAGGGCAGGGCGCCTTCGTACTGGATGACAACTGAGAACCGGCAGCCGACTTGAGCATGCGATGGATCTCGTCGATCGCACACGGAGGTCGGGCAGAGGCTCTTACATAAGGAGCTCGGGGATTCGGTGGAAGAAGGCATCAGCGAAAGTAGCTGTGCTGCTGACAGGCACCCTTCGCGCCCTTCACGCCTGGTCGCTTCTGGACGGCGACCTCTGTCAGGGCGGCGGAGAATGCATTAACGCACATTCCTGCCCGGGAATGACCTCGTGGATGCGTGGGTTCCGCTGTTCGCCCGATCCCTGGCATTCTGCCTGCACTATACGGAGGAGCGGGGGTAGACCTCACCGCAGCACATTTTTCGTGAGTTCGCGGCAATCGGCTCTGCCCGATGGTGACGCCGCAGTCGTCAATCCTTCAGCTTCGGCCGTAACCTGCAGTAAAGATGCCGAAGAGGCCTATGTTTACATGCTCTCTGCGGATCGGGAATGGAGCAGGTTGTGCAGTGAGGTGGCAGGTCATCATTTCACCTGGCGCCATCCGCCGCTGATTCTTGTGCGCAGAAAATGGCATCCCGCCTCTTCGACCAAGCCGGTGTGGACGGTTGCCCTCTTTAGCCACGTCCGCGCGGTCGCTTCACGGAACTGGCTGGACTTATCGCAATGCCGGACCAGTAGCCGAAGGGGTCACTGCGTAGTCCGCCACCACCGCACTAGTACGCCCCTCTCCCAAACACCACCACCCACACCGTCCTGGTCAATATCACCGCATCCAACCACACCGTCCAATTACGCACGTAGTAGCTGTCCAGGTCGACCCGCTCCGCATATGTCGTGTCGTTGCGCCCCGACACCTGCCACAGCCCGGTCATCCCCGGCTTGAGCTTGCCGTAGAGGTGGAAGCGGTGGGTGTAGCGGCCGACCTCGGCTTCGACGATGGGGCGGGGGCCGATCAGGCTCATCTCGCCGCAGAGCACGTTCCACAGCTGCGGCAGCTCGTCGAGGCTGGTGCGGCGCAGGAAGCGGCCGAGGCGCGTGACGCGCGGGTCGTTGCGCAGCTTGTGGTCGCGCTCCCACTCCGCGCGCGCCGCGGGGTCGGCGGCGAGCAGGGCGGCGAGGCGCTGGTCGGCGTCGACGGCCATGGAGCGGAATTTCCAGGCCTTGAAGCGCCGGCCGCCCTGGCCGATGCGGGTGTGGCCGTAGAAGGCGGAGCCGGGCGAATCGAGGCGCACGGCCAGCACGATCAGCGCGAGCAGCGGGAGGATGAGCAGGACGCCGGTCGCGGTCAGGACGATGTCGATCAGGCGCTTGGTACGGCGCGGGCCGGGCAGCAGCAGGCGCTGCTTGACCTCCAGGCCGAGGGTGCCGCTGAGGTCGCGCGCCGACAGCCACAGGCTCATGCCGTCGAACAGGTCGGGGACGACGATGATGTGCGGGAAGATCTTGCCGAAGCGCTCGACGAAGGGCATCAGGCGGTGCTGCGACTCCTTGGGCAGGGCGAGGATCGCGTAGGGCACCCCCAGGTCGCGGCCGAGCGCTGGCGAGAGCTCGAGCCGGCCCATCAGCGGCACGCCGGCGACGTGCTGCGCCGCGGTGGCCTCGTCGTCGAGGATGGCGATCGGTTTGAGGCCCAGCTCGGGGTGGTCGAGCAGGCGCTGCGCGACCACGGCGC
>JACDGQ010000196.1 GCA_013821615.1 Planctomycetota bacterium | reverse complement strand
CGGCGGGGGAGGGCGATATGGTCATGATGGCTCCGGGAGCTCATCATGGGGGTTCGGTCGTCAGGGCGCTACACGGGTTGGATGAGCGGACACCATAGAAACCCACCGTCATCGACATCATCCGGCCGCGAGCGTCGTGGCGAGTCCGCGGGACGGTCGCTGGTCGCCGCCTGGGAGGCCAGCGGCTTGCACCAGGCGGTATTCGCCCGTCGTCGTGGCCTGTCCCCGCAGCGGTTGAGCTATTGGCGCCTGCGTCGGCTCGGCGCGCAGTGCCCAGTTTCCTGCAAAAGGTCATGGTATCCGTCGTCCTACAAAACCCGTGCTGGGACAGGTGCGCTTCCATCCAGCCACGTGGGTACCTCTGCACGGACATCCGCTGAGAGCGCGTCGCGGATGGCGGTGGGTAGCGCCCCAAAGAGTGCCACGGCTGCGATACCCGCGAGCTGCCCAGCAGCCTGCGCCACAGCTTGACGTTGGGGACTATGCAGCACCGCGGCATCGATGGCGAGGAGGATGCGGATTATGTCGGCGATCTGCTCGACGTTCAGCTGCTCGGGCGGGGGACTCGGCGTGGTCGGGAAGATTGCCGTGGGATCTGCGGTGCCCATGCCGGTGCAGCGCGCTGCCAACAGGATGGCCGCGACCGGGCGCGGGCCGTGCTGCCGGAACTCGGGCACGAAGGGCAAGCTGGGCGCTGACTCGGCGCTCAGGGCACTCGACAGGTAGGATCGGTTGACGCCGATCGACCGCGCGGCGGATTCGAGGTTGCGGGCCATCCAGGGGGCGGTGGTGCTCATAGGGTGGACTCAGTGGTAGGGAGGGGAAGATGGTTTCCGGCAACGACGGTTGGCGCTTTGGCTCGGAGATCTGCGGCTAAGGACGCATGTTCGCGATCAGGTTGGCGGTCGTTGGCGCTGGCAGGCGAGACGATTGACGACCGATGGACCCCGCCTGCTGAGCGATGCTCAGCACACGTGCCCTGATGTGGCCAACACCTGCGCCATGGTGGCGCACCGAGGGCGGTCCTGCGGGGAGCGACGGCGCACACGTTGTTGTTGGCTGGGTCATTTTTCCAAAAGTTTGCGCGAAAAAAAACCGAGCTGGGGGGGGTGCGACCGGCCGAGCCCGGGGCCGGCCGGGAGGACCCAACGACGGCGTGCGCTGCAGGGCTCCATGTGGGACCCGTCGCGTTCGCAGTGTGGCCACGAGGCCGATGATGAGCGCCATGGTCACACATCGTGGTCACCACACGCACGACGGTGGGGCGCAGGGTCACAGATGCGTGCGGACATTCGCCGTGCGGCACGCGGCGGCAGCGACGGTCGTTGGCTGGATCTGTGACCACACCTGACGAACGATCGGGCCTGTGGAGGGCCCACAGGGGCAACGATGCCCAACGTGTCGCGACTTGGGAAGCTCACGCAGTTGTTGTTGTCCACAGGTGTGACCCTGCGGTGGGAAATGGTGTGTGTAGAAGGGCCTTCCGATCGGCGTAGCCAAGCGCTCCAGGGTCCCCCGCTGAAAGGAACCGTGGCTCTCTTCGTTGGCACGTGCTTCATGTTTGCGCTCTCGCCTCGGCATCGGTGGCCGCGTCGATCGCGTGGGCCTCGGTGGCGATGGGTATGCCGGCGACGACCGTGATGCGCTGTTGCGACTGACTCAGCAGCTGCTCCAGAGTTGGCATCGTCGCGGGATCTACGGGCTGCTTCTCCCGCCAACCGGCCCTGGCCTTCAGCCAGAAGATGCAGGCCGCCAACTCCCGGCCCTCCGTGGCGCGCTGGAAGAGCGTCTGCGCCACCTTGGCGGTGGCCTTGGCCTCCCCGTCCTTGAGCTGGTCGTCGTAGTATTTGCGCAGCGTGAGCTCGGCGACGCCGATGATGCGAGCGATCATGTGGTGCGGCACGCCGTAGCCGGCCAGCGCCTCGACTTGGCGACGGCCTTGAGCGGTGGGTTCATAGGGGGGACGACCCATGGGATTCTCTCGGGCAATGGGGTGGGCAGACAGCAGCGCGGTCACAGTCGCCAGTCCACGTCAGGGAGCGCCGCAGCGAACCCCGGCGCTACGCCGGCCTTGGAAGGGGCCGTGGCGCCCTCCAGGGACGACCAGGGCGTCTCGGTGCCATCCGGGGCCACGCGGATGGGATCCGTGGCGGCGTAGGCCGCGTAACGGCGCACGATGACGTCGGCGTACCGGGGGTCGAGTTCCACGAGGTACCCTCGCCGACCGGTCTGCTGGGCGGCGATCATGGTGGTGCCCGAGCCGCCGAAGGGATCGAGGACGATGCCGCCCGTGGGGCACGAGTTGGTGATCTGGTAGGCGATCAGCTCGACCGGCTTCATCGTGGGGTGCTCGGCGCTGCGGCTGGGCTTGTCGTACGCCAGCACCGTGGTCTGGCTGCGATCGGACAGCCAGGTGTGCGCCGCGCCGTCCGCCCAGCCGTAGAGGCACGGCTCGTGCTGCCACTGGTAATCCTGCCGGCCGAGCACGAAGGTGTTCTTGGTCCAGATCAGGCACTGCCGCACGGTCAGCCCAATGGCCGCACAGGCGCTGCGGACCGCCAGGCCCTTGGAGTCGGCATGCCAGACGTAATACCCCCCCCCGGGCCTCAGGACGCCGACTGCGTTGCCCAGGGCGGCCACCAGGAGGCGCCGGTAGGCATCATCGCCCAGGTCATCGTTGGCGATGGTCAGGCGGCTCTCGGTGCGGCCCTCGTAGCCGACGTTATAGGGGGGATCGGTCAGCAGCAGGTCGGCCTGCGCGCCGTCCATGAGCCTGCGCATGGTCTCCGGCGCCGTGCTGTCGCCGCACAGCAGGCGGTGATGGCCAAGGAGCCACAGGTCCCCAGGCCGCGTGATGGCCTCCCCCAGCGCCGGTGCCGCCGGCACCTCGTCGGGTTCGCCGCCTTCCAAACCCGAGATCAGAGTCTCCAGGGCGTGCTCGTCGAAGCCGAGCAGCGCGAGGTCATAGTCCTCCATGCGCAGCTCCTTCAGCTCGGACGCTAGTAGGCCCTCATCCCAGCCCGCGCCGAGGGCGATCTGGTTATCGGCGATGACCAGCGCCCGCCGCTGGGTGACGGTCAGGTGGTCGAGGACGATGCAGGGCACCTCGGTCATGCCGACCTGCTCGGCAGCGGCGAAGCGCCCGTGCCCGGCGATGATGCCGCCATCCGGGTCGATGAGCAGCGGGTTGGTGAACCCGAACTCCCGGATGCTGGCCGCGATGAGGGCGACCTGCGCGGCGGGGTGCGTGCGGGGGTTCACGGCGGCAGGGGTGAGGGAAGTGAGGGGGCGGGTGATGATCTGCATGGCGGGTTCCAGGAAGTGGGGGTCAGAATGGGAGTGGGAAACATTCCCGAGCGCAGGGTCGGGAAACGCCGTGGGTAACATTGGCCCCGTTACCCGTTTCCCACCTCTGCGCCCTTAAGGGCGCGCAGAGGGTGGGGAACACGTCCGGGGCACACGGGTTTGAGCGTGTTCCCCACTTCACTCTGAGGTGGGGAACAGAGGTGGGGAACACGCGAATTGCGGTCTGCGAGGGGCAGTTCACGGATGCGCTTTCGCTTGGCGGAGCGCCTCGCTGGCGGTCTCGGTCCGGCATCCGGCCAACGCCTTAAGGTGACGCACCGACTGGGTCGGATCCCCTTGAGCGAGACGGTGGGCCCGGGCATCGGGCGATTCGCTCTGGCTCCCGGAAAGACCGAGCAGTCGGGACCGACGTGGGCCCTCCCACGCCGTGATGGGCGCTAGGGGGTCTTTCAGGAGGTCACCAATCGCCACTTCGACATCGGCGATGCGCAGGCGCGGCTGCTCCTTCCGAAGGGTCGCCACGACCACCTCGCACGTCGCGCGCACAGACCTCGGTCCAGTGGCCAGGACCTCGGTGATGGTGGCGGCGAGCGCATCGCGATCGACAACGGGTGCCCCGCCCTTCCGCCCGGCGTCCTGAGCGGCATAGGCGTCCCCGGCGGATGACCATGCAATGCGGGGCACCTCGCTCGCGCCCTCGGCGAAGGGGTCCGGCCAGGCGAAGCGCCACGTCCAGCCGTTCTCGTCGATCCGGCCGAGGTTCGACTTCACCACGCGGAACCACCGCTCGCCGTCGTCGTGGCCCTTGTCGAGCAAGCTGGCGACGCGCACCCCCGCGGTCATCTGTGCTGACCCGGCGATGGCGTCCATGGCATCGCCATCGCCCTGGCCGGACTTGCGCAGGTGCGCCACGACGACCACCGCCGCCCCGGTCTGGCGGGCCAGCCGGGTCAGCGCATCCAGGAGCAGGCGCACATCCTGCGCGGCATTGGCGTCCGTGCCCGCCGGCGCAAAGGCGGCGAAGGTGTCCACCACGATCAGGGTGAAGGCCCGGGTCGTGGCCGCCTCCACCAGGAAGCTGACATGTGCGGCCAGGTCGATTGGGGTGCCGGTGGTCGGATGGGCAAAGACTGACCAGCAGATGCGCTGGAGATCAGCCCCGGCAGCCCGCAGGCGGGGGAGGAGGACACAGCTGGCATCATCCTCACGGGCCAGGAGCAGCACGGCGCCGACGGGCGGCACCGACCCATCGGGCATCGCCCGCCCGGCGGACACGCGCGCGGCGAGATCGCAGATGAGGAACGACTTGCCCAAGCCCTGCTTGCCACCGATCAGGGAGACCATCCCGCGGGGGATGACGCCCGGCCACAGCCAGTCGATCACCCGCTCGGGGGTGTCGGCGAAGACCTGGATGTCGAATGGCGGCGCGGCCGAGGCCGCCGGCAGGAGGCCAGCGAGATCGACCCCGGCCCCGTCCAAGCCGCCAGCAGGAGCATCCTGCCCATAGCCCTGCTGGCGCAGCGCCGCGGAGGCGGCGGCGAAGTCGCCCGCGTGCTCGAGGAGCGCGTACACGGCGAATGCCCGATACGCACGCTGAGGCTCGAAGGGGGCGGCGCTGGACGAGAAGACGTAGAAGATGCCGTCCGTGAGGGTGGCTGAGGTGCCGTTTGCCTTCCCTGGCCTGCACCAGTGCTGGTTCTGGCCCGCGCGGACCATGGTCCAACCATGGCGCTGCAGCAGGGCGGGGAGATCGCCACGACGATTGAACTCGTCGCCGGGTCGGTGTCCGGCTGCGCCGCTCTCCGCAGGCAGAGGCCGCGGGTCCTGCGGCTCGGGCAGCACCGTGTTGAGCGCCCAGGCGCACCGCACCAGCACCTCGCGCTCGTCGGGCCTCAGCACCGGCAGGGCGGTGAAGGCGCCCTGCACGAGCGTGTAGCCGGTGGAGGGCGCGCAGAGGAACAGCCCACCATCGCCACGCGTCTCGATCAGCGTCAGCACCACGTGCCAATGGCCGTCGCGGTCCTGACGTGGGCGGTACGTCTTCCCGAAGCGCTCGATTTCTTGTGGCCCGGCAACATCCTCGCGGCGCTCGGCGATCTTGAAGTTGCCACACACCGGCTCGGCGCAGCGGTACGCGACATGCCAGCCGCCCGACGGGCTGGTCTCGATGACCAGGCGGTCCAGCAGGCCCGGCGCCTCGGCGGTGACGAGCTCGGACCACGCGGCGAACGCCTCACCGGCGCAGTCGAAGTCGAGCATCTCCAGGTTGCCGGATACCGGGCCGCAGATGAGGCAGCAGGCGCTGTGGGGATTGGCGAACCATGCCCCGACCTCGACGGTGGTCGGCAAGCGCGTCTGGTAGTCCTTCCAGGCGCCGAGCGCGGGGCGCTTGCCAGGAAGCCGAGCCGGGAGGACGGACAGGCCGGCCGACTGGTAGGCCAAGGGGATGGCGGCTTCCAAGGCGGTGGAGACGCCTGGGGAGGGAGAGGGGCTGATGGACGTGGTCACCACGGGACCTCCTCGTCGGTCCAGGATGCAGCGACTGGTTCGAGGGGCGGTTCGTCGGCATCCTGCCCGGGCTCAGGTGGGGTGGCCAGCGTGGGCGGGAAGCCCCAGTCGATGATGCGCTCGTAACCTTCCCCCGCGACGGTGCGCACGGTGATCGTGGTCGGTCGCGCCAGGGCGCCGGCCCTGGCCACGCGGCAGGCCTCCGCCGCGGTGGTCGGCAGGGGCTGCGCGGTGCGCGCTGCCCACCAGCGCTCAGCCTTGCCGCGGGCATAACCGCTGTGCTCGACGCAGATCCATTCCCGCTGGTAGCGGCCGAGAGCGACCTCGTACTCGACGCGCAGCGTCCGGGGGGCATCGGGCGGTGCGCCACGCTTCTGGTGGACCGCATAGGTCACGTCGCGGACGGCGAACTCGGTGAGCGTGGGCTGCCCGGTCAGGATGCCCGCCGTGGACGCCACCGCCTCATGGACAGCCGCCTGCGGCGGGGGGAAGGCATGCCCACACTGCGGGCACGTGGCGAACCCGGCGGCGATGAGGGCGTGGCACTGCGGGCATTCCTTGGCCGG
>JACDGQ010000195.1 GCA_013821615.1 Planctomycetota bacterium | reverse complement strand
GAGCGAGCCAGGCCGGCACCGGCCCCTGATGCAGGCGCACCAGGCCGGCCTGGGCGAGGGCGTGCGCGTCGACCACCAGCCGATCGCGCAGCTGCATGAGGTGGGTGGGCTGGGCGAGCGCAGCGCGGTATTCGGTGGCGGCGCGCGCGGCGTCGCCGAGCAGTTCGGCGTGACGCGCACGCCAGAAGGCCAGCTCACCCTTGAGGCGGTCCTCGTGCGGCACCAGGGTCTCGAGCTGGGCGAGCACCGGCGGAAAGGCCTTGGCATCGCCGGCGTTCAGTTCGAGCTGCTGGCGCACCAAACGTGCTGCCTTCTCGGCGTACTCCTCGGGCGCGCCGCGGCGCAGCGCGGCGACGTATTGGGCAAAGGCCTGGGCCCGGTTGCCGCGCGCCTCGTGCAGCGACGCAAGACGCACGAGGGGCTGGTAGTCGTCGGGGTGCGCGGCAGCGGCGGCGGTCAGGCGCTCGAGGAACGAGGCGCCCTTGCCGAAGCCGACGATTTTGGTGGCGAGCGCCGCCATCAGCAGGTCCGGGGTCACCGAGATCGTCACCGGCTGTTCGAGCGAGCCGCGCACCGACAGGCGCTTGCCGTCGGCGAGGTCGAACAGCGTCAGGGTTTCGCGGCTGGCGACCAGCGCGCGCTTCTCGCCCAGGCGCCCCTGCAGGCCGCCGCGCGTTTCAGCCGCCTGTGGGCCGTGGGTGCGTCCGCCGTCGACCGCTTGGCTCCAGCGCGGGGTGTTGGTCTTGAGGTCGAGCAGCGTGACCTGGCTGCCGGCGATGAGCGCCGCGCCCGCGCCGACGTCCATCACTTGGCCATTGGCGCCGTCGCCCTGGTAGAACAGCGGCTGCGGATCGTCCGCGCCCAGCACCAGCACCAGACCCTGGCTGTCGGCCGGCGTCGCCACCGCGTAGGTGCCGTCGCTGATGATGGCGCCGGCGCGCGCGAGCGTGCGCGGCGTCGACATGCCGTCGTCGAGTTCCTCGGTCAGGCTCGGGTAGGACCAGATGCGCTGCACGTTGCCGTCGACGCCGACGCGCGCGAGCACGCCATTGTTGGACAGCACCAGCAGGTAGCCGGCGTGCACGCACAGCGTCGGTGCGACCAGGCCCTGGGTCTCGCCCGAGGCGAACATCTGGCGCGGCGCCGGGATGCGCGCGACGGTGATGGGGTTGGTCGGCCACGCCGGTTCACCGGTGTCGGCGCGGTAGGCGAACAGCTTGAGCTCGGCGCCGTCCTGGCCGATGGCGAGCGCCGCGTAGGCGACCAGCCCGTCGACCATGACCGGCGCCGACGGCGCGGGCATCGGGCCCAGCGGCGGCGAGCGCACCGCCCAGCGGTGCTCGCCGAGGCGGTTCAGGCAGCGCAGCATGACCACGTCGTTCTGCAGGCCGATGGCGACGAAGCCCTCGCGCCCGGCCGCCGGCTTGCACTGGTTGAGGGTCAGTTGGACGTTGCCGAGCGGCTGCACGTCGCCCTGGATGTGCCCGACCAGGTGGTCGAAGACGAAGAAGCGGCGGCCATCGCTGGCCGCGGACAGTTCATTGCCGGTGGTGGTGATGACGAAGCGGTCGGCGGCGAGCGGGCTGCGGCGGGTGCGCAGCGCCGCGGTCTTGGCGCCGTTGTCGGGCACGTCGAGGGTCCACATCTCCTCGATGCTGTCGAGGCTGGTCGGCAGCTCGGGCTCGCCCTCGGGACTGAGCAGCTGATAGGCCGCGGCGACGCGCCTGGCCAGCAGCTTGTCACCGGACTCACCGGCGTGGCGCGCGCATTCCAGGTACTGGCCGATGTGCCCGGCGTCCCAGGCCTGGTTGGCGAGGCGCTTCCACGCGGCGGTCGCCGCGCTGGTGCCGGGATAGGCTTGGGCGAAGCGGCGCAGCGTGCCAGTCGGCGCATTGGTCGCGGCCAGCTCACGGAACTTGCGCTCGGCGATGGCGCCGAAGGCCTGGGTGAATTCACCCATCAGGCCGAGCGTCTCGAGCTTGGCGGCCAGGATCTCGGCGAGGGGGGCGCACAGGTCGCCCTTGGTGATCAGCTTTTCCCCATGCGCCGCGAGCAGGGTCTGCACCCGCTCCATCAGCACCGGCATGTCGCTGCCCTTCTTGCCCAGGTCTTCGATCAGGTCGTCGGCGTCGTGGCGCACATCCCAGGGCGTGGAGACGACCGGCTCGACGCCCATGACGAGCGGCGCAGTCGCGGTGCTGCCAGCAACCAGGGCCGCGAGCAGGGGGATGAGGGCGTAGCGGGGCACGCAGGCACGTTAAGTCCCCGCACCGGCATGGCCAGAGCCCTTCAGCGCCGCCATCGACGTCCTGGACAGCGGTGCGGCGTGCGGCGTGCGGAGTGCGGAGTGCGGAGTGCGGGGTGCGTATGTCCATGGCACTTCGCACTCCGCACCCCGAACCCGCGGGAGTCCGTGCAGACCCCGGCCACGGTGCCCCCTTGCCACCAGAGGAGGACGCCGATCATCCCCGCCATGCCCCAGTTCGGCGGATCCACGATCATCACGGGCGGGATCCGGCTCATCCTGATCGACTGCTTCGAGACCCTGGTCGAGATGCGCGGGCGCGCCTACCAGCCGCGGCAGGGCGTGAAGGATTTTCTCACCCATTATGCGAGCAAGGTCGGCATCCCGGTAGCGGTGGTCAGCGATGCCAATCTCGCCGCGGTCGAGGACGCCCTGCGCCAAGCCCTGCTCGCCACCTACATCACCCGCATCTACCACGCCGACAACGCCGCCGAGCGCCTGCCCGACGGGCGCGTGCGCAAGCGCCTCGACCTGCCGCTGGCTGAGTTCGCGCTGCGCCTGGATCAGGTGGTCTTCGTCGGCGACAGTCCGCTCGACGCCGAGGCCGCGCAGCACCACCAGGTGCAATTCATCCGCGTGCCGCGCAGCGAGGACGCGGCGTTCTCGTTCGCCTCGCTGATCACCGGCCCCAGCCGCTACCGTAGCCAGGAATTCCAGGCGACCTTCCTGAACCACTACCTGGAGCGCAAGCCGGGCGCGCCCGACGCCAAACCCGGCGGCGGGGACGGGAAGTGAGCGGCGAGACCGCCACTAAACAGCATCCCGGCGATCTCGCGCCGCGCATCATGCAGGTGGTCGGCATCCTGGTGCTGCGTGCGACCGCACGCTTTCTCTACCGCGCGCAGGTGCGCCGCGCCGGGCCACTGCCCACCGGGCCGTGCGTCTACGCTGCCAACCACCGCAGCTTCTACGATCCGCTGCTGGTCGGCATGTGCCACCGTGTGGCGGCCAGCTATTTCGCGCGCGACAGCCTGTGGCGCAACCCCTTCATCGGCACCGTGCTGAACATCATGTACGGCATCCCGATCGACCGCGTCAACCCCGGCATGTCGAGCATGAGCGGCGCGATCGACAAGCTGCGCCGCGGCATCCCGGTGCTGATCTTCCCCGAGGGCACGCGCACGCGCACCGGCCGGGTCACGCCGCTACGCGACGGCCCGGCGCTGTTCGCGCGCCGCGCCGGCGTGCCGATCGTGCCGGTCTACGTGCACCGCAGCGATTTGGCATGGCCGCGCGGACGCATCCTGCCGCGCCTGGGCGTGGCCGGCGTGCAGGTGCGTTTCGGCAGCCCCATCCGCGCTCCGGCCGGCCTGCCGCCGCGCCAGCAGGACGCCTGGGTGACGCGGCGGCTGCAGGCGTGGATGGAGCTCCAGGAGAGGCGCTTGCTTGGGCCGAGGAAGACTTCGGCCCTGCGGGCCGGAGCTGACGGCTGACGGCTGACGGCTGACGGCTCTCGGTTCTGACGTCGTCTGCGGGACGACGGTGAGAATCATCCTCGGGGCGCGGGAACCGCCGCCCGGCCGTCAGCCGCCTGCCGTCAGCCAGTCGCGACTTTCCATTGTAGCCGTCCGATGATCCCGGTACATACGCGGCTCCCATGACCGAACCCGATCCCGCGCCCGCCGTCGCCGCTCCGCCCGCCCCGCTCCACGAGACTTGGGAAGCGCGCCTGCCGGAGTGGCAGCAGTGGCTCAACCGCACCTGCGAGAACTGGATCTTCGCCTTCATCGTCGCCATGGCCATCCGCCACTTCGCGGTCGAGGCCTTCCGCATCCCGACCGCTTCGATGGAGCCGATGCTCTACGGCGATCCGGCCTTCGCCAAGAGCGACCACGTGGTGGTCGACAAGTTCCTGTTCCGCTTCACCGGCCCCAAGCGCTGGGACGTCACCGTCTTCCAGTTCCCCCAGCCCGAGATCGAGGGCCACGGCGGCGCCGACGCGGTGACGGCGTGGACGTGGGACGACAAGCGTCTCGACGTGCCGATGCTGCGCCCGCTGATGTACCGCAACTTCGTCAAGCGCGCGGTGATCCTGCCCGGCGACGTCTTCTACATCAGCAACGGCGACATCTACCTCAAGCAGCCGGACGGCGGCTGGAAGGTCTCGCGCAAGCCCGAGGCGGCGCAGGAGGTGATCTGGCAGGAGGTCTACCGCAGCGGTGCGCAGGCCGGCTACCTGCCGTGGAACGGGGAGGGCGGCACCAGCGCGACCGCCACCGGTTCGACCGTGGCGCTCGCACTCGCGGAGGGTGGTGCGGTGCGCTTCACCCAGCCACTGCGCAACCTCTACCTGAAACCGGGGCCCTTCCGCGCGCGCCCGGCCCGGCAGGGCGACGACGACCGCGACGAGGCCGACCGCGGCTTCTACGACGCCGAGGCCGAGCAGGTCGAACTGAGCATGACCACGCCGCTGTTCAAGTACCACGGACGCACCGGCAATGCCTGGGAACTCGATCGCTGGGCGATCAGCCGTCTGACCAGCGCCGATCTCGACAACGGCTCGCATGGCACGCTGCTGAACAAGAGCATGAATGAATTCATCGGCGATGTGCGCCTGCGCGGCACGCTCGCCGCGCTGGCCGGCAGCGTCACGTTCCGCCTCGACCAGGGCGATGTGCACGCCTACGCGTTCACGGTCACCGCCGATGGCTGGAGTGTCAGCGGGGATGGCAAGGAGCTGAAATCCGGAAAGGCCGCGATGAGCGGCGCGCGCCTGGTGTTCGCCCACCTCGACAACCAGATCTTCGCACGCATCAATGGCGACGAGGTGGTGCGCGTCGACGTGGAACCCGTCGACTCCGCAAAACGCCTGGCGCTGTCCTGGAGTGGCGCGGGCAGTGCGACGTTCTCCGAACTCGCGCTCGACCGTGACGTGCACTATACGTCGTCGGGCTTCCTGCGCGACGACACCCGGATCTATAAATCCCAGGTCAAGGTCCTGGAGAGCGAGAATCGGCAGACCGAAGAGCTCGACTCGGCCGCGACCATGAAACGCAACATCCAGGGGGTGCGCGCGCAGATGCTCGGCAAGGCGGTCGACGAGTTGACCCCCGCCCAGCTGTCGGGGCCACTCGGCACCAGCGCCGCCAGCGCCATCACCGCCCCCCCGGGCGCCTACCTGATGATGGGCGACAACAGTCCGTTGAGCTGGGACGGCCGCAGTTGGGGCTGGGTGCCCAAGGAGAACCTGCGCGGGCGCGTCCTGGCGGTGATCCTGCCGTTCAGCCGTTGGCGCTTGGTGCGCTGAATGCAAGCCTCCAGCCGGCTGGCCAGGGAGCAGGTTTTGCGCGCTTTCTCCACCGGGTTTTTTTCTTGCGAGGGGGGATCTGCTCGCGCGAATAATTCCTCAAGCGTTTGCCAAGAACGCGTGAACGGAGTTGCAAAGGTCCAGATGACATGGCTTTGAATGCACACCTCCAATTGATCCAGGCAGGCGGGGTGATGCGAACGTTGCATGCATCGATTGGCCAGCCCTGGAGTTATCCACAATGACTCTGCTGACCGTTTCTGGCCTTTCGAAACGTTTTGGCAGGCGCCAGGTGGTGTCCGGCGTGAACCTCACGGTTTCGCCCGGGGAAATCGTCGGTTTGCTCGGTGCCAACGGCGCCGGCAAGAGCACCACCTTCCGCATGATCGTGGGCCTGTTGCGGCCGGAGTCCGGCTCCATCACCTTCCGCGGTCACGACATCACCGGTCTGCCCATGGATGCGCGCGCCCGCATGGGGCTGGGCTACCTCGCCCAGGAGCCCACCGTCTTCGCCCAGCTGACCGTCGCCGACAACGTGCTGATCGTGCTCGAGCAGCACTATCCCAAGGCCGAGCACAAGGAGCGCCTGGAGCGGCTGCTCGGCGAGCTCAATCTCGGCCACCTGCGCAGCAGCCTGGCGCGCAGCCTGTCGGGCGGCGAGCGCCGCCGCCTCGAGATCACCCGCGCCCTGGTGGTCGAGCCGCGCCTGCTGTTTTTCGACGAGCCTTTCGCCGGCGTCGATCCGAAGAGCCGCGCGGACATCACCAACATCTCCAGCGAGCTGCGTCGGCGCGGCGTGGCCGTGCTGATCACAGACCACCATGCCGAGGCCATCCTCGGC
>JACDGQ010000194.1 GCA_013821615.1 Planctomycetota bacterium | reverse complement strand
CGCCCGTGCCGCGGTCCTCCTGCTGGGAGAGCTTCAGCGCATCGACGGGGCCATGGCGCAGGACGTTGCCGCCGAAGTCGAGGATGAGGCAATCGGTCTTCCCCGGAGCCAGCCGGAACCCTCGACCCACCATTTGGTAATAGAGACCGGGCGAGAGCGTGGGGCGCAGCAGCACGACGGCGTCGATGTGCGGCGCATCGAAGCCGGTGGTCAGCACCGTGACGTTGACCAGGAAGCGCAGCTCGCCTGCCTTGAACCGGGTCACCAGGTGGTCGCGCTCGCCATCCGTGGTATGCCCGAAGATGCAGGCCACGTCCGCGCCATGGACCTCCCGGAGCTCATTGGCGACGTGCTCGGCGTGGTGGACGCCGGCAGCGAAGATCAGGATCGCGCGGCGATCGCGGGAGAGGCTAAGGATCTCGGCGCAGGCGGTGCGCACGAGGCCCTCCTCGTCCATGAGCTGCTCGACCTCGCCGGGGACGAACTCACCACCGCGCACGTGCAGGGAGGACGTGTCGGCCTTCGTCATGCCCGCGGTGCTGATGAGCGGCGAGAGGAAGCCGTCCCGGATCAGTTCCTTGACCCCGATCTCATAGCAGACGGCGGTGAGGATGTTCCCGGGTGCGCAGATCGGACCGTCCTTCAGCCGGAAGGGGGTGGCAGTGAGTCCGACGACCCGAACCAACGGGTTGATGGTGCGCGCGTCGGCCAGGAACGTGCGGTACATGCCCTCGCCATCGAGCGGGATGAGATGGGCCTCGTCGATGAGGATGATGTCGAAGCGCCCCAGATCGCAGGCGCGCAGGTAGACCGACTGGATGCCCGCCACGATGACGGGATGTTCGATGTCCCTGCGCTTCAAGCCGGCCGAATTGATGCCGACCTGCTGAGCGTCCAGAAACCTTGCCGCCTGCGCGGCATTCTGCGAGACCAGCTCCTTGACGTGGGTCAGGACCAGGATGCGGCCCTTCCAGCGCTGGACGATATCGGCGCAGATCTTGCCGACGATAAGGCCCTTCCCACCGCCGGTGGGGATGACCACGCACGGGTGATCATCTCCACCGGCAAGACGGTCATAGACGGCCGCGATGGCCGCCTCCTGGTAAGGCCGAAGCTGGATCACGCCGAGGTCTTCTCGGACGAGGCATTGATGCGGGCGAGGCGCTCGCGCTCCTCTTCCAGCGCGAGCATTTCTGAGCGAACAGTATAGCGAATGAGGTCATCGATGACGATACCAACGACGTAGGCCACGAAGGCGATGTAGAAGATGACGAGCAGCGCGGTGAAAATGGAAACGATGACATGTTCCATGAGATTTCCTTACCCGTGTGGGCGTTGGTTTGGGAGAGGTGGGCCGGCGCAAAGACAAGATCAAAGATTCTGGGCGGACCGCGTGAGGGGCTCATGGCCGCGCATCCCGGATGCGCCCGTACTCGGCCAGGCAGAGGGCGTCGGCCATGCCGTCGTGCGGCTTGCGGCATCCCGGCAGCACGAGCTCCGCCGTCGGCCAGCGGCTCGAACACAGGCGCAGGGCTCCGGTCTTGTCGTGCGTGTAGCCGAGCAGCACGCGCTTCTTCCACACCGTGGCCGGCACCAAGAGCACCGGCACGTTGAGGGCGGCGCAGACGCCGCGCACCATGCCCCAGCCGGTCCCAAAGGTGAACGTCGAGGCGACGCCCTGCTTGGGCATCGACGCCACCTTTTCCAGACAGACCAGGCCGATGTCCTGGTTTTGGTCAGCACAGCGAAGGGAGCGAAACAGGTCGGCGAGGGCCGTGGCATGGACCTCGCCGCCGGCCACGGGCATTGGCCAACTGCCGACGAGGTCGCCGTCGGCGCTGAGCGCGGCGATGCCGCCGCGCAGCCCTGGATCGATACCCAGGGAGAGCTTCATGGCTCGCTCCAGCTGGTGACGGCGAAGCGCCCGAACGGACCGCCGCGCTCGGGACGGAAGTCTCCGAGGCCAATGCGCTGGCCAGCGGCATCTGCGATAGCGCGTGCCTCGACGCTGGGGAGGATCTCAAGATCGACGAGGACGGTGAAGGCGAGATGCCAGTCGTCGAATCGTGGGCGATAGCAGATCCGGCGCTCGCCCGTCTCGGGGTGCCGGACGGCCCGGCTGTCGATGGCCCATGGCTGCGTGCTTTCGATCCGCACGGAGTGCTCCGCGATGCCGACCGCGTGCACCAGCTCGGTTGACGCCCTGCCCAAGAGCCGACCAGCGTTGGCCAGGCAGCGGAACAGGTTCATCCCCGGGACGATGGGAGCTCCGTCCTCGTCGGCATACAGCTTCGCCCGAGCCTGCTCCCACGCGGAAACGGCGTCCGGCTCCGGTTCCGGCGTCAGCCGACTGCAGAGCAGGGGGGTCACGCCGCGCAGCGTGACCGCGATCGGGATCATGCTGGCCACGAGGCTCATCGGCGCATCCACGACGGGATGGTGGGCGCTTGGCCGGGCTGGGTGGGCGCGCTCCCCCCGCTCTCCTTCTTGGCCCACCCCGCGATCTCGTTGGCGAGGTCGCCGGTGTCCTGGCGCTTCTTGCACCGCACCGTGATGGTGAGCGGCAGGTTGTGCAACTCGGCCGAGTCCTTGGGCGTCAGGACGCCGACGGCCCGGCAGATCGCCGACAGCTCGCCGCGGGCGATCTGCACCGCCTGAGCGTTCGTGTGCTGCAGGTTATGGCGCGACCACAGCTTTCGATTGCGGTGCGGACCATCGAGGACCTGGTACTCCAACTCCAGGAACTGACCTGCGCCGTTCTTGGTCGGTTTCATCTGACTGGCGGTGATCGCCGCCACATAGGCGCCCGCCGGCAGGGGGTCCTTGCCGGAGCTGGGCTCTACCTGGGACGCGTCGAAGGAGAGGGTGGCCATGGGGTGATCCTTGGGTTAGTGAGAGGTGATGGTGGTGCTGGGCGCTGGCGATGGCACTGCGCCAGGGAGGAAGCGAGCGATCTCGCTCCAGGCGAGCGGCAGCTCGTCCGGCAGGCCGAGGCGGTTTTTTGCGAGGTGGCTCGGGCGCTCGGTTGTGCGCAGCACGCGCTCGCCGGTGCCGAGCGCCTGGACGCGGGTGCGGTTGAAGCCCTCGTCGGTGCCCTTCGTGAAAACCTTGTAGGACGCGAAGAGCACCTCGTCACACCACTCCGTGACCACCGCCGCGGCGGTCTTGTGCAGGCGGGGCACATAGCGGTCGTAGGGGTCCGTCTCCGGGTTCTCGAATCGCTCAATGCGGGCGTGCGCGATGAGGATGATCGTCATCCCGCGTTCGTCGCGCAGCGCGGTCAGACCATCGAGGAGCTCGCGCCAATGCTGCAGGGCGATGAGATAGCCCTTGCCGTAGCCGATGTCCTCGAGGGTGGTGACCATGCGGGCCTGGCAGACGGCAGCCCAGATGAGCCGCTCCAACCAATCGAGAGAGTCCAGCACAACGGTGCGGTAGGTGTGGTCCTCACGGTAGAGCGCGCCGATCGCCGCCATCACCGAGTCCAGCGTGGTGGCGACCGGGAACTTGTGGCAGTCGATCTCGCCGAGACCGTCCTCGGTCTGGATGACGACGGGCGTGGGCGCGCAGGTCCCGAAGCTGCTCTTGCCGATGCCGGCGGTGCCGTAGATCATCAAGCGGCGCGGTCTGGGGTTAGGACCGATCGAGATGCTCGCGAGAACGCTCATGGGCGTGGATTCCGGGTGTGTGTGTGGAATTGGAAGGTCAGCTGAGGGTGTCGAGCACCCGCACCGCCTCGTAGCCGGTCGGCCACCGTTCTTCGCGGCGGCACCACTTCAGCCGCTCTATTGCAGCGAGGTTGTCCTGCGTCGCGGCAGCGAGGACTTGGTCGGACAGGCGCCACACTCCAACGCGGAACGGCTCCCGCTTCTCTACGGCCACGATGTGCACCGGTACGGTCACGCCGGAGACGGTGGCGAGCAGCGCGCGATAGAACGCGAGCTGATGGACGTAGCCGAAGGCGCGTGCATCGCTCTCAAGCCAGTCCAGGTTCTCGCAGGTCTTGAGGTCGACGATGCCGCGGGCCGGGTGCAGCCAATCGAGGCGACCCTGACAGGGCAATCCCGCGTAGAGCGTACGGACCACGCCCTCGGCTTGGCCTTCGCTCAGCAGCGCGCGGGCTTCGTCATGTGCGTCCACGGCCTCCGCCACCTGTTCGCAGAGGGTGGCGGTCTCATCTGAGATGACGGGCTTGTTCATCATCGTGGCCCATTCGGCGAAGGCCTTCGTGTCCACGCCGAATGTTTTTCCGGACCTGGGGTTCACGGGGCCGCCGACGGCGTACCGGCTGAAGAGCACCCCGTGACCTTCGAGCACGCGGCAGTGGATGGCGCGGCCGACGGCGAAGGCAGGGCGGTCTTCCTCCGTCACCAGCCCGACCGACTTTCTGAAGTACAGCAGCGGGTTGCGCCTGAACTCGGCCAAGCGGTGGCTGGTGAGGTGGTCCTTGCGGCGGAGGGCGTAGGCAGCTTCAGGTTCGGCGATGAGATGGGATGCGAGGGCAGGCGGCGTGTTCACGGGGTGCCCCTAGCAGTGCCACGGGCGCGCATGCCGGAGAGGAACGCGGTGATCGCCGGATGCGGCCTGATCGGCGACTTCTTCGGCAGCTCGGCAGCGTGCGCGGCCCGCCGCAGGGCGATGCGGCGGATCCCCGCGAGGGCGGCGATCAATTTTGGTATGAGGGAATCGGGGATCTCGCCTGACGCGGCCAAGCCGCCGAGGCAAAGCGCGAATTCCTCGAAGGTCCGATCAAGCAGTCGAGTCGTGGTCACGCGGGTCATGCGAGCGCTCCTTCACAAGCACAGAGGCCCCTCACCCCCCTAAGGAGGGGACATCCCGTCCTCGGCCTCAGCACGCTGCAGTTTCGCCTCCGCGCGCTGCCGCCTCTTTTTGACCGTCTCGACGGGCAGGTTCATGCTCTTTGCCTGATCCGCGTCCGCGTGCCCGTAGATCTGACGGCCGACCAGGATGTGGAATTCCGTCTCGGAAAGGCCCTTGTCAATGCAGCGCTGCTCTAGTTCATGGAGGTCACGCGTTTGCGCATCTCGGTAATCGAGTAGATCGAGAAGGGCATCATCCCAGTTTTCGCTGCTGATGAGTTTAGGCTCAGATATCCAATTGTAGTCATAAGTCTCGCGCGATTTCCTCTTCCATTGCGTATTATAGTCCTCGCGGAGACGGTGTGACGTGTCGTTGATAATCTTTTTGAGTATCTCATGAGGTCTTTTTTCTGGAACTATGCAGCGCAATGACTTCCATGCCGCTACGAGTATGCCATTCCAGAGGACTTCCGGATTCTTGTCCCATGAAAATCGACGTTTATAAATCTTAATAATGAACGGATAACATACTGCCAGGAGCACTGCGAAAATATGCTCTTGATGGCATGACCTTTGGCGCAAGAGTGCGGCTAAAACGGTGTCAGACTTGCACGAGTCTGGCGCCAAGTTTCGGGCAGCGCAGACGACGTCATCCCAAGAGGCAAAGTCTCGGAGGTACTCTTCCTTGTGTCGTATTTGCTCTAGGAGTTGGCGGTAGGCGAGACTCTCAGGGCCCCATAACAAGTTAATTACAGTAAAGGTATTGTTCGTTGCCATGGTAGGGTCCCGATGACGTGCCATGCGGGAAATTCCGCTACTTGGCAGCGCCCAAGGGCCCAATTATCGCGTACCGAACTCCGCCGCAGATATCCTTTTGCCAAATCTGCGGTCCGCCGATAGGTTTTGCAGATTTATTCAGTAAAATCGACAGTCCGTGTAATTCATTTCTGCGGCAAGTGCGGCCAAGTGATCCTGACCGAGACTGGCTCTCCCGGTGGCGACCAAATGGGAATTGCCCTCTTCAACACTCGTTCAATCCGGGAGTATGTCATGGGGAAGGTCGCATGTTTGCACCTCCTTTTCAGCACATCCGAAATATGATGGGATAACTCTCGCTTTGATAGCTTTTTGCCAGGATAAAAATGACTTTTTTGCATCTCTTTTATAAGCGGTTGAACATCCACGGGAATTCTACCCCGCCGTTTCTCTGTTGCCGAAGTGAGGGGAGAAGGGGTAACCTTCACCTTAGGACTAGGCGCAAACCGCGAAAGCGCCTCTGCGGTTCCTAGATCTGCAACTACCATAAAAAAATTTATAGTTTCTTGTGAATAGGCCATTTTCCCATTCACCCATGCACTAAAATGCGAAATGTAGCGTTGCGATAGTTCCCCAATTTTAGAAACGATGTCTATATCCTTTTGATCGGGTGCAATTTTTATGCGAGGGGTCTTGACGCATAGTCCTGGGATCTCCCCTCTAAAAACGCCTATTTTCTGACGACCGGAGAAAAGACATCGACCCCCGTTCCCAGCGCGCGGCATGCGAGTTGCGTGACCTCCGTCATGCCTGCCAGGA
>JACDGQ010000193.1 GCA_013821615.1 Planctomycetota bacterium | reverse complement strand
GCCCCGGCGGGCCCGACCGCGCGCGCCGGCGCCGGCGGCAGATCGCGGCCGACCATCAGGCGCACCAGGTTGGCGTGGGTGAGTTCTGCGCCGGCCAGGGTGCCGGCATTGCGACCGTCGCGCAGCACCACCGCGCGCCGGCAGCAGGCGGTCAGCTCGTGCAGGCGGTGCGAGATGTAGACCACCGCGTGGCCGTGCGCGGCGAGATCGGCGATGATCGCGAGCAGGCGCCCGGCCTCGGTGAGCGTCAGCGACGAGGTCGGCTCGTCCATGATGATCAGGCGCGCGTCCAGCGACAACGCTTTGGCGATCTCGACGAGCTGGCGCTGGGCCAGCGACAGCCGGGCGAGCGGCGTTTCCGGGTCGAGGTCGAGGCCGACGCGCGCCAGGATCGGCGCCGTGGCGCGGCGCATGCGCGCACGGTCGAGCAGCACGCCGGCGCGGCGCGGCTCGCGCCCGAGCAGCACGTTGCCGGCGATGTCGAGGTTGGCGAAGCCGTTCAGCTCCTGGTGCACGAAGGCGATGCCCAGCGCGGTGGCGGCGGCGACCGACGGGATGTGCGCCGGCCGCCCGGCGAAACGGATCGTCCCCCCATCCGGGTGGTGCACGCCGCCCAGGATCTTCATCAGCGTCGACTTGCCCGCGCCGTTCTCGCCCATCAGCCCGACCACCTCGCCGGGCGCGACGCTGAAGTCGACGCCATGCAGGGCGGTGACGCCGGCGAAGCGCTTGACGATGCCGGTCATCTCCAGCAGCGGCGCCCCCGCCGCGTCCGCGCCGGCCGCCATCACTTGCCGCGCAGCTTCTTCAGCTTGGCCGCGAAGGCCGCGACGTCGGCGGCGCGGATCGACTGGGTGGGGACGTAGATGTGCTTGTCCGCCGGGATGAACGATGCATCGCCGCCGAGCTGGCGCGCGAGCAGCTTCAGCGACTGGTAGCCGAACTCGTAGGGCTGCTGCACGATGGTGCCCTGCACGGTGCCGGCGGTGATGCCGGCGAGGGTCTCGTCCTCTTCATCGAAGGACACCACCTTGACCTTGCCGAGCTTGTCGGCGTCCTTCAGCGCGCTGAGGATGGCCGGGACGTTGTAAGCCCACAGCCCGACCATGCCGGCGACCTCGGGGTGGCTGACCAGGGTGTCGGCGGCGTTGGCCTTGGCACGCGCGCGGTCGCCGTCGTCGGCGCGCAGGTCGAGGATGGTGACATTGCTGCCGGCGAGCGCCTCCTTCAGGCCTTGGAAGCGCTCGATGGCGTTCTGCTGGTCCTTCTTGCCGACGAAGACCATGATCGCGCCGCCGCCCGGCAGGGCCTCCTTGACCAGCTCACCCGCGGCGCGGCCGGCCGCGACGTTGTCGGTGCCCAGGTAGTAGGCGCGCTTCGAGGCGGGCGCGTCGCTGTCCTGACAAATCAGCAGCGCTTTTTCCGCCGCCTGATCGAGCATCGCGGTCTGGTTGCCGGCGTCGACCGGACTGATGGCGATGCCGACCGCGCCCTTCACCAGCAGATCCTCGACGATCTCCTTCTGCTTCGCGGCGGTGCCGTCGCCGATGCGGAACTCGAGGGTGTAGCCCGGCAGCTCCTTCTGGGCCGCCTCGGCGCCGGCGCGCGCGAGGTTCCAGAAGTCGGCGGACAGGTTGGTGACGAAGCCCAGGGTGCGCACCGGTGCGGTCGCGCCGGCGGCGCCCGGGGCAGCGGCGTGCGGGTCATCGCCGCAGCCGGCGAGCAGCAGGAGCGCGAGGGCGGCCAGACCCAAGCCGGGGGCCGGGCGGGATGCGATGGGACTCATGGGGTTCTCCGAAAGGATGGCAGCGGCGATGCGCAGGACGATAGCGCTGGGTGACGGCAGGGACAACCGCTCCCGCCCCGCCACGTCAGGACGGGTGTCGCTCAGCGACCACCTGCGCGCTGCCCTGGAAGATCTCCTCCAGGGCCCGGCGCATCACGCCGGGGTCCGGCTCGATCCCGGTCCAGTACCGGATCCCGATGACACCCTGCCCGACCAGCATGGCCAGGCCGTCGACCACGCGGCAGCCACGCGCCCGGGCCGCGCGCAGCAGACCTGTCACGGGTGGGTTGGGGATGACGTCGGCGACCACCATGCGCGGCCGCAGGGTGGTGACGTCGATCGGCAGGCACGCATCGCCGTGCGGATGCAGGCCGATGGAGGTGGCGTTGACCACCAGGTCGACGTCGGCCGGGACGGTGTAGTCGCCGCTCCAGGCCACGCCCTCGGCCGCGACGCGCAGGCGGGTGCGCAGCAGTTCGACCAGTTCGCGCCCGCGCTGCTCGCCGCGGTTGACGATGATGAACGAGGTCGCCCCGGCCAGGGCCAGCTCGACGGCGATCGCGCGCGCGGCGCCGCCGGCACCGAAGATGACCACGCGCTTGCCGGTGGGATCCGCCACGCCCTGCAGCGCCTGCAGGAAGCCCTTGCCGTCGGTGTTCTCGCCGATCAGGCGGTCGCCGCGCCGCACCACGCAGTTGACCGCGCCCATCAGCGCCGCCGACTCGCCCAGGCCGTCGAGGTGGGGGATGACCGCGAGCTTATGCGGCTGCGTGCAGTTGAAGCCGCGGAAGCCCATGGCACGCGCACCGCGCACCGCGGCCGCGAGATCCGCCGGCGCGACCTCGAGGGTGAGGTAGCGCCAGGGCAGACCATGGTGGCGGTAGGCCGCCTCGACCATCGGCTGCGACGGGTTCTCGGCGACCGGCTGGCCGAACACGCCGGTCAGCTCTTGTTTGAAATTCGGGTCGTTCATCGGCTCGCGGGTTTCATTATGGGGGAGGGGGAGAGGAGAGGTGCGGAGTGCGGAGTGCGGAGTGCGGAGTGCGGAGTGCGGAGTGCGGAGTGACCGTCAGATGATGTGTTCTGGTGACATCCCAGGCTGACCTGCCGCTACGGAGTGAGCGGAACGCCACGGACGACGCGCACTCCGCACTTCGCACTCCGCACGTCGCACTCCGCTCTGCGCACCAGGGCGAGCGTAAGCGAGCCCTCGGGTCCGCTCACCGCATCGGCTCCCCCTCCAGCATCTTGCCGTCGGTGGCGAAAACGTGGAAATTGTGGATGTGGCCGCCGTCCTTCGGCGCGTAGGTCCACACCACCTTCTTGTCGGGGGTGACCTCGAAGAGCTTGACCTCGCCGGCGCCGCCGGCGGCATAGCTGTTGATGATGGTGTTGCCGTTCGCCAGGCGCTGGATGCCGCAGGCGTCCTTGATGATGCCGCCCACATCCTGGTTGGTGACCTCCCACACGCGCTTGCCCGAGGGCGCGAACTCGGCGACGGTGTTGGAGTGGGTCAGGCCGGCGAGAGTATTGCCATCCGGCAGGCGGATGGCGGTGAACGGCCAGGTCTCGACGTGGTGCGCGCTGTCGTCGGGGGCGGTAGTGTCGATGGCGTCGAGCACCGTGCCGTCCTTGCCGTAGTGCTTGATCGCGAAGGCCAGCAGGTG
Organism: Planctomycetota bacterium; assembly: GCA_013821615.1. Lineage (GTDB taxonomy): Bacteria > Planctomycetota > UBA11346 > UBA11346 > UBA11346 > BOG-1363. The sequence goes on along the minus strand of JACDGQ010000193.1, from coordinate 2,951 downwards.
CGGCACCAGATAGGTGCCGTCGGGCTGCTTGCGCGCCATGCGCGTCTGCATGTGGGAATTGTCGGTCTGCGGCTGCAGCGCGATCTCGACCAGCACCTTGCCGCTGGCGTCGAGCTCGAGCAGGCGCGGCTTGCGACCCTCCTCGGTGACGACGTAGGTGCCGGCGGCGGTCTTCTGCACGCTGGCCAGCTCGTCCTGGGTGCCTTTGTATTCCCACACGATCTTGCGCTCGCGCGTCACCTCGATGGCGCCGCCGCCGGGATACGGGCCGCTCTTGCCGATGGCGAGCAGCACATTGCCGCCGGGCAGCACCCAGCCCTCGCGGCTGGGCAGCGGGTAGTCCCAGGTCATGGTACCGGCCGCACCGCCGCTGGCGCCCTCGATGATCATGGTGTGGTCGCCGGTGGCGAGGAAGGAGTGGCTGGGCGCGACGGCGTCCGCCGCGCGGGCGCACGGCGCAGCGAGGCAGGCGCAGGCGAGCATGAGGGCGAAGGGCTGGCGCATGGGTGGTCCTGGAGCCGGAGGTTGAGAGGCCGGAGCTGCCAGGGATTAACCACCACCGCGGTCCATCGTTTAGGCATTTCCCCACCGGGCATTCCACTTTCCCGCAGGCGGTGTATCGTTTTGCGCAATGCGTGCACCTGGTCCGGAAATCCCTCTGCCCACCATCCCGCACCAAGCACCTCGCGGACGCGCGCGCTCTGCCCCTGCCCCGGGCCGCGCATGAAGGCGCTGCGCCGCGTCGCCCTGCTGATGGACATCCGCACCGCCTACGACCACGGCGTGGCGCGCGGCATCATGCGCTATGCGCGCGACCGCAGCTCCTGGCGGCTGTTCGGCCACGGCTGGACCTTCAACCAGGTGCGCGATCCGCGCACCTGGGATGGCCACGGCATCATCACGCGCATCCACCACCCGACCGAGGCGCACACGCTGCTCGCTCTCGGGGTGCCGGTGGTCGACGTCTGCCGCACCACCCCGCACCCGCAGGTGCACTCGGCGGCCAATGACGACGTCGAGGCCGGGCGCCTCGCCGGGCGCCACCACCTCGGCAACGGCCACCGCCATTTCGCCTACTGCGGCGCCGACATCGGCCTGTGGTCGCAGCGCCGCCGCAGCGGCTTCGCCGCCGGCATCGGCATCGCGGAGGAGCGCCTGCCGACCTTCCTGCATCCCGACGCCTGGTGGCGGCGCCCGGGCCGCGCGTCGCGCGCGCTCACCGACTGGCTGCGGCGGCTGCCCCTGCCGGTGGCGATCTTCGCCGGCAACGACTACATCGGCGTGAAGCTGGCGAACGCCTGCGCCCAGCTCGGCCTGACCGTGCCCGACCAGGTCGCGCTGGTCGGCGTCGACAACGAAGAGGTGCTCTGCGAGTTCGCCAACCCGCCGTTGTCGAGCGTGCCCTGCGACACCGAGCGCATGGGCTATGCGGCCGCGCGCCTGCTCGACCGCCTGATGGAGGGCGGCGAAGCCACGCCGGCGCAGCACATCGCCATCCCGCCGCTGCCGCTGGTGGTGCGCGCGTCCAGCAACCGCTTCACCACCAGCGATGCCGCGGTGCTGGCCGCGCTGCGCCGCATCCACCACGGCGGTGGGCTGGATCTGGGCGTGCCCGAGGCGGTGGCCGCCACCGGCCTCTCGCGACGGGCGCTCGAACTGCGCTTCCGCAGCGAGATGGGCCGCTCCATCCACGACGAGATCATCCGCGCGCGCCTGCTCTGCGCCTGCCAGCTGCTCACCACCACCGCCGATCCGATCCGCGCGGTCGCCACCGCCAGCGGCTTCGCCAGCGCGCCGCGTTTCCACCAGGTCTTCCGCACCCACCTCGGCATGCCGCCGAGCGACTACCGCCGCCGCCACCGCCCCGAGCGGACGACCGGATAGGGCAGCAGCCGGCAAGGACAACCGGATAAAACAGGAGACGTGGAGACGCGGAGACCGGAGGAGGAGCAGTACGAAGGCTCCGCATCATCCGGTCAGCAGGCGCTGGAACCTGAAGCTGATGCGCATCGTCTATCCACCCGACCGTCTGGTCTCCTCCTCTCCCCTCCGCGTCTCCGCGTCTCCTGTTTTATCCGGCTGTCCGCACCTAGGGGTCCGCAAACCGCTCACTTGGCGAAGAATGCGTCCGGGATGTCCTTGGGCGTGATCTCGGTCACCGCCCAGCGGTGGGTGACCTCGCCGGTGGTGTATTCGACCAGTGCCGGCAGGCCGGGCAGGGCGGCGAGGGCGATCGGGATGGTGTCCTTGTCGTCGCCGCCCGCGGACAGGCCCAGGGCGTAGGGGTTGGGCAGGTCGGGGATCACCAGCACCTGGCAGGTCTTGCCCTCAGCGCGCACCGTGACGCGGTGGGCACGGCGCTCCAGCCACGGCACCTCCGGCGCGGACTTGTCGAGTTCGTGGGTCTCGGGCAGGGGCGACAGCTGGAGATCGTCGCGCTTGCCGGCGGCCTCGACCACGGCCGTGCCATGCTCGCGATCGATCCGCATGGTGACGCCCGAGCGGCCCTGCACCGACATGCGGCCGCCCTTGATGGTGTAGAGCGTCGAACCCAGGACCAGTGAGCCGCCCGCGCCGCCGCCGGCCAGGGCGACGCGTTCGAGCTCGGCCTCGAAGGTGCCGACGTCCTCGAGCAGGAAGCGCGCGACCAAGGGCGGCGCGGTGCGCACCTCGGCGTGCGCCCTCTGCAGCCGCTCCTCGAGCAGCTTGGCGTAGTCGTTGAGCTCGACCTTGTCGGCCCCCCCGATGATCGCCGGCCCCGCCATGCTCTCGACCAGCACCATGGTCCCCGACCACGGCTGCTCCGCCGCCCTCGCGACCCCGGCGACCACCCCCAGCAGGACCAGCACGCTGAAAAGACCGTCGCGCACCATGCCACCTCCTACCGCACCCCCCGCCGCCAGCAATCCCGCTCGTCCCGAGCCCTCCTGCATCCCCCCAAGCCCCAACCT
>JACDGQ010000192.1 GCA_013821615.1 Planctomycetota bacterium | reverse complement strand
GCATCCAGGTGCGCGCTGCCTCGGCGCTCGCCGGCACCGCCACGGGCTCGACCGCCCTGCTCGCCACGGTCGCCGCCGGAAAATTATCGCCGCGCGTGCTGCGCGAACGCCTGGTCGCCGACCGCCTCGCCGGCGCCAATGCCGGCAACGCCGCGCGCATCGCCGAGCTCACCCGCGGCCTGCCCCCGGTGGGCGCGGAGCGCGATCAGCTCATCCAGGAGCGCCTGGCGAAGTACCGCGGCGGCACCCCTTCGGCCGAGGAGGGCCGCAAGGTCTTCGTCGCCACCTGCACCGCCTGCCACCGCATGGGCGGCCAGGGCGGCAGCATCGGCCCGCAGCTGGACGGCATCGGCCAGCGCGGGGCGGAGCGCCTGCTCGAGGACATCCTCGACCCCAGCCGCAACGTCGACCAGGCCTTCCGCCAGAGCACCCTGAAGCTGAGCGACGGCCGCGTGCTGTACGGCATCATCCGCCGCAGCGAAGGCCAGTCGCTGGTGCTCGCCGACATGGCGGGCGTGGAGACCACCATCGCGGCGGCCGACGTCGCCAGCCGGACGCAATCGCTGACCAGCCTGATGCCGGATGCGTTCGGGCAGATCATCCCGGCCGACAAGCTGGGGGATCTGGTGGCGTATCTGGTGACGCAGCAGGGGAAATAGGCGGCGAGGCGCACCGCCACCGCTTCCCTGCGTTCGCACCCACGGGATGATCCCGGTCCCGCATGCCCCAGCACAAACACCTCCACTGGTTCGAGCACAACCAAGGCCTGTTCAAGGTCATCTGCCACTACTGCGTGGACGTCGATGGGCCGGAGATCCATAGCCGCAACGCCATGCCGTGGAGTCGGCTGTTTTTGGTCGGGGCGCACAGTGGGGGTACGGGCAGCCGGGTGACGGACATCGCGGCGCCGGCGGGGCGGCGGGCCTTCCCGCTCGCGCCGGGGGCGGTGGTGTTCATGCCGCCGGGACGGCTGCTCGGTTTCGATTTCCACGCCGACATGCGCATGATCGCCTTCCACTTCCGGCTCGAGACCATCCCCGGGCACGACGTGTTCACCGGCGCCACGGGCTGCGCGCTGCGCAGCGACCGGCGCGAGCTGGTGGCGATGGCGTATGAGGCGATCCGCGGCGAGGGCGACCTCGAGCGGGTGATGCGGCTGCGCGGGGTGCTAACCCTGCTGATCGCGGAGTTCCTCAAGGGCGATCTCGCCGGACTGCAGCGGCGGCACGAGAGCCACCACCGCTTCCTGGAAGTGCTGCAGCACATCGAGGCCAATTGCCGCGCCGATCTGCGCAGCGCCGAGCTCGCCGGGCTGATGGGGCTGAGCCGGGAGCACTTCACGCGCGAATTCCGGGCGCAGCTCGGCAAAGCACCCAAGGAGTTCATCGCCGACCGCCTGGTCGAACGCGCCTGCGCGCGGCTGCTCGCGGGCGAGGCGGTCGGGGAGGTCGCGCGGGCGCTGGGCTTCGCCTCGCCGTTCTACTTCTCGCGCTTCTTCAAGGCCCGCACCGGCATCGCGCCGAGCCGCTTCGACCTGGGTCGGCTCAGCCCGGCGTGATGCTCAGGGCTGCGCTGGCCACGCGGAGCGCAGCGTGGTCACGGTGAGGTCGGCGATCTCCACCCCACCGGTCGCGGTCAGGTGCAGGCTGCGCTCGGCGGGTGCGATGGCGACGGCCATGGGCATGTAGACCAGGCCGCCATCCGCGAACACCTCGATGGAGGCGCGGTCGACGAGCACGCGCAGCGTGAGCCGGCCGTCTACCAGGGCCAGCGGCACCGTCGCGCCGGCGCACGCGAGCTGCTGGTGGACCGCGTCGTAGGTCAGCGGCACGCCGCGCAGGGTGAGCTCGAGCCGGCCTTGCGCAGGGACGATGAAGGTGCCCTGGAGGTCGAGCAGTTCGCCGGAGGCGCCCGCGAGCGCGTCGAGGCCGGGCGGCAGCGCACCCGGGATGATGATGCGCTGCACGTGCTCCTTCAGGCCAGCGAGCTCGCGCGCCGGATTGGCGCACACGCGCAGCCCGGCGGGCGTGGCGCGCAGGGTCAGCTCCACCGGGAAAGACATCGACTGGTTGAAGGGCATGCCCGCGAGTTCGGTCTGGAACCAGCCGATGCGCAGGCGGCGGCCGTCCGGCGCATCGTTCCAGGTCTGCGCGGCGTAGAGGTTGCCGGCGGCGGGGAAGGCGATCTGCGCGGGCTGGTCGGGGGTGAAGGTGCGGCCGTCGAAGCGGCCGAGCAGGTAGTGGCCGTTCGCCGCAGTCAGCACCCAGCGCGAGGCGCCGGGCTGATCTGCCACCGGCAATTCGAACAGATCGGGGCATTCGTAGAAGCCCTCGATGCGGCTCTGGGCCGTCCACTGCCTGAGATCGGTGGAGGTGTAGATGGCGATCCAGCGCTTGCCGTCCGACTCGTCGTACACGGCCATCACCCAGCGCTCTGAAGGCGCATGCCAGAAGATGCGCGGGTCGCGGCCCTGGTGGCGGATGACCGGATTTTCGGGGATCTCGGTGAAGGTGCGGCCACGGTCGCGGGAATAGGCGATGCACTCGCCGCGGTCGGTGCTGGTCCAGGCCGCGACCAGCGCGGGTCCATCGCCGCCCGGGAAGCCGCCGCTGTTGTGCGCGTCGACGGCGGCGCTGCCCGAGAAGGCGTGGCGCCGCCACAGCGTCGGCGGCAGCTCGCGCCAGTGCACCAGGTCGGGGCTGACCGCGTGGCCCCAGTGCATGTTCTCCCACGCGGTGCCGAAGGGGTTGTGCTGGTAGTACAGGTGGTATTCGCCATCGAGGAAGACCAGGCCGTTGGGATCGTTGAGCCAGCCGCGGCGCGATGTGAAGTGGAACTGCGGGCGCAGCGCCTCGTGGTAGATGTCCGCGGTGCCGGGGATGGCGTCGGCGAGGGCCAGCGTGCGCCAGCCTGCGGAGTCGGTCTCCACGCGGTCGATGCGCAGTTCCGCATCCTGGCCCTGATAGGGAGTGAGGTCGCAGCCCGTCCAGAAGGCCGGTGCGCCGGGGGCGAGCTCGACCACGAATTCCTTCTGCAGCACGCCGCCGATCAGCAGGGACATGGTGCGCTTGGGCGCGCCGGGCAGTACCGGGATGGCCAGCCAGGGACGGTCGAGGTGGAAGGCGCGCTGCGCCGGCGCGGCCGGCGCATGCTCGTGGTCGCTCTGCACGATGTGGTCCACCAGGATGTGCCCCCAGCCGCCGGTGGCGGTGTCGGTGATCACGATGGTCGCCTGCCGGCCCTGCCAGGCGACGACGTCCCACGACACCCAGTCGAGCACCTCATGGTCGTCCGCCCGGCTGCTCGAGCCGGTCGCAGAGCGCACCACGACGCCGTCGACGAGCAGGCCGACCGTCAGCCGCTGCGCATCGGCGCCGCCACCGACCAGCATGGCGAGGTGGCTGCGCGCGATGGTGAATGCCGGCGAGGTGAGCGTGCCGGTGGCGGCGTCGCGCCCGTGATACGAATCGACCAGGCCGGCGCCGTCGACGCCGTGCAGCGCCTGCTGGCCGTCGAGCGCGCCGTGCGCGGGTCCGCTGCCGAAGGCGGTGCCGCTCGCGGTCCACGCGCCGTAATCGGCGCCGTCGAAATCGGCGATGACGAGGTCTTCGGCGGCGGTCGCGGTCGCGAGCGTGGCGCTGAGCAGCAGGCAGCGGAAGATCATGGCATCCCTCACGAAACGTTGGCGCAGACGGTCACGAAGCGGCGGGCGCGCGTACTGCGGGCCGCGCCGGCAGCGCGGCGCGGAACGCGCTGGTGATCTCTGCCGGCAGGGTCGGCGTCGCCCCCCGCGAGGCGCAGACGTGGGCGGCTGCGCGAGAAGCGAGGTCGTGCAAGCGCGCGAGCGGCATGCCGAGCAGCAGGCCGGCGGTCACCGCGGCGGTGAAGGCGTCGCCGGCGCCGACGGTGTCGACCACGGCGGCGGGGATGCCGGGGTGGTCGTGCAGACCGTGCGCGTCGCAGAGCAGGCTGCCGTGCGGCCCACGCGTCACCGCCACCAGCCGCAGGTCATGGCGCTTGCGCAGCGCCATGGCGCCGGAGCGCGGGTCCGCGGGCAGATCGATCAGCCCGGCGACGATCGGCCATTCCTCGTCGCTGACCTTGACCACGTGGCAGGCGGCGATGGTCTGCGCGACGATGGTGGCGTTGAAGTGGTGCTGACGCAGGTTGACGTCGTAGACGCGCAGGCAGCCCGGGCGGGTGGCGGCGAGGAAGGCCTGAATGGTGGTGCGCGAGACCTCGTCGCGCTGCGCGAGCGTGCCGACGCACACCGCCGCCGCCTCCACCGCGAGGTGCAGCAGGCCGGTGTGCAGGGCGATGCGGTCCCAAGCCACGCCTGCGGCGATGGTGAAGGTCGAGCGTCCCGCGGCGTCCAGCACCACGCCCGCCGTCCCGGTCGGGTGCGCGGGCTCGACGGCGATGTGGCTGCGGTCCAGGCCGATCGCGTCGAGGCGCACCATCAGCTCACGGCCGTCGTCATCGTCGCCGACCGCGCTGACCACCGTCGCGCGCAGCCCGAGCTGGGCGGCGTGCCAGGCGACATTGGTCGGCGCGCCGCCGGGCTGGCGGCCGTCCGGCAGCAGGTCCCAGAGGATCTCGCCGATGCCGACCAGCAGGGGCGGCGCAGCGGTGGTGCTGGTGGTGGCGCGGGTGCCCATGGCTCAGTGTATACCGAGATTCTGCTGGATGCCTTCGAGCGAGGTGCCCTTGGTCTCGGGCATGTAGCGCCACGCCAGGAAGGCCTGGAGCAACATCATCGCGGCGAAGAAGGCGAAGGCGTGCCCACCCGAGGCGCTGGCGATGACCGGGAAGATCCAGCTGATCGCCGCCGCCCACACCCAGTGGACGAGGCTGCCCAGCGCCTGGCCCTGGGTGCGCACGCGGTTGGGGAAGATCTCGCTGATGAACACCCAGATCACCGCTCCCTGCGAGAAGGCGAAGCAGGCGATGTAGCCGAGCAGGCAGGCGAGCACCAGCGCCCCGTCCTGGCCGGTCGCCGGGCTGCCCGGCGGGTGGTGGTAGAAAGTCCACGCGACCCCGGCCAGGCACAGCGCGGTACCGAGACCTCCGACGATCAGCAGCGGCCGGCGGCCGAAGCGGTCGATGCAGGTCATGGCGAGCAGGGTGAAGACCAGGTTGGTGCCGCCGAGCAGCATGGACTGGAACAGCGCGGAGCCGCGATCCGCCCCGGCGAGCGCGAAGATGTCCCCGGCGTAGTAGATCAGCGCGTTGATGCCCGAGACCTGGTTGAAGGTCGCCACCAGGATGGTCGCGATGATGGGCAGGGAGTGGGCACGTTGGAACAAGCGCTCGCGCCGGCCGACCACCGCGCCGCGCAGCGAGGCGCGGATCCGCTCCAGCTCCTGCTCAGCGTCTGCGGCGCCCAGCCCGGTCAGGACGCGGCGCGCCTCGTCGTCGCGACCGCGGCCGACCAGCCAGCGCGGGCTCTCGGGGATGAAGGACAGCAGCACGAAGAAGGCGGCCGCCGGGACCATCTGCACGGCGAGCATCCAGCGCCAGGCGCTGTCGCTGCTGCCGCAGATGGTGAAGACTGCCCAGTTCGATACGTAGGCGAGCAGGATGCCGCTGACCACGTTGGCCTGGCTGATCGCGACCAGACGGCCGCGCAGGCGCGCCGGCGCGATCTCGGCGATATAGAGCGGCGACACTACCGAGGCGGCGCCCACCGCGATGCCACCGAGGAACCGGCAGGCGACCAGCACCGACCACACCGGCGCGAGGCTGCAGCCCAGCGCGGACAGGAAGAACAGCGCCGCGACCGCATACAGCACCTTGCGCCGGCCGAAGCGCTCGCTCGGTGCGCCACCGAGCAGCGCACCCACGATGGTGCCGAGCAGCGCGCTCGCCACGGTGAAGCCGAGCTGCACGCCGCCGGCATCCAGGGCGAAGACCCGCGGCAGCACCGCGGTCGTGCCGGAGATCACCGCCGTGTCGAAGCCGAAGAGCAGGCCACCCAGGGCCGCGACGATGCTGCTGGGCAGGACGCCGAAACGCGCGGCGGGAGCTCGCGCACCGAGACTGGGCGCGGCGGTGTCCGTGACGTGCATGGCTTCACCCGAGGGCAGGGAGGAGGGCGGGGGCATGCCGTGCATTGTACCAGCATGGCGCGGACCGCCATGCACCTGGGCGCATCGGGGAATGTACTTTTGTGATATTCCGGGCGGCACCCCGCTACGCGGCCCTCCGCTTTACAGCGGCGTCCCGTTGACCTTCGTCCACGGCGTGAAGGCGCCCATGGCGTGGATCTTCACCGCGCGCTTCCAGATGCTGCCGCCGCAGAACGCGAACAGCGTGGTCATGCCCGGTCCGCCCAGGCACACGCCGAGCACCCGCGCGTGGCCGGGCACCGGCAGGATGACCTGGGCCGGGCCGTCGTCGGCGCACACC
>JACDGQ010000191.1 GCA_013821615.1 Planctomycetota bacterium | reverse complement strand
GGGGGGAGGTCATGCTGATCCGGGATGGCGCGATCCCAGATCATGGCCACGCTGGAGGCAATTGGAACGTCCGACCGGCGGCTGGCGGCACGGGCGGCACCACCGCTTGCAACCCCTTGGCAGAACGGCCACGCGAGCGACTATGGCGACCGCGAGGACCACCGTCATGGCGGCAGTACCAGCAGCATATCAGCAGGCGCGCGCGGTAGCTCTGGCCGCGGCCCAGGCGGGCGGCCGGGCGGCGCTGGCGCACTTCCGCCGTGCCGACCTGATGGTGGAATGGAAGGCAGATGAGAGCCCGGTCACGCGCGCCGACCGCGAGGCCGAGGCCGCGGTGCACGCAGTGGTCGCCGCCGCCTTCCCCGCCGACGCGTGGCTGGGCGAGGAGACCGGCGAGGCGCCCGGAGCCGGTGCCACCCCCAACGGCCGCCGCTGGATCGTCGATCCCATCGATGGCACGCGCAACTTCGTGCGGGGCGTGCCGCTGTGGGCGACGCTGGTGGCGCTCGAAGCCGCAACCCCGACGGGCGACCGCATCGTCGCCGCAGCGGTCGGCATCCCCGCGCTCGGCGAATGGTACGACGCGGTGCTGGGCGGCGGCGCGCGCTGCAACGGCACCACCATCCGCGTCGCCGCGACCACCGCGCTCGACCAGGCGCTGTGGTGCTTCGAGACCCCAGCCTGGTTCCGCAATCACGGCCTGGGTGCCGTCTTCGACGAACTGTGCGCGCGCACCGCGCTGCAGCGCGGCCTGGGCGACGCCTATGGCCACATGCTGGTCGCCTCGGGCCGGGCCGAGATCGTGGTCGAGCCCCAGCTCAGCGTCTGGGACGTCGCCGCCACCAGCCTGGTGGTGAGCGAGGCCGGCGGCCGCTTCAGCGACCTCGACGGCACGCCCTCGCTGCGCGCGAACAACGCGGTGATCAGCAATGGCATGCTGCATGAGCAGGTGCTGGAGATCATCGCGCGGGGGCGGGCGTAGGTCGCGGGGTGAACGAGCGATTTTAAACGCCAAGACGCCAAGGACAGCCGGAGGCGCGGAACGGGCAAAGTATGGCCTGTCGACTGGGCTTGGCCTGCTGCGGGGGAGTCTTGGCGACTTGGCGTCTTGGCGGTGAAGATCCCGCGCGTAGCGGTTCAGCCCACCGGCCAGGGTCTCAATTGCGCGTGCGCCGCTGCGGCCGGGTGCTGCCCTGGCGCTCCGATTCCGGGAAATCCGCCAGGTGCGAGCTGCACTCGCGCATCACCAGCATCGCCTGGTCCTCGTCGGCGACGCCCATGGCGAGGTGGACCCACACGTAGTACATCGAGAAGGCGAGGGCGGGGATGCCCTGCATCGCCTCCCATTCCGGACCCTGGCTGCGCACGTCCTCCTCCATCGCGCCGATGGTGTCGATGAGTTCGTGCACGGCTTCGCCGGGCGGGCAGACGCCGCGATTGGCGAGGGCGAGGGTGGTGGCGATCTCGAGCAGGGAGCCGCTGTCGGGCACGAAGGCCGCGCCGTCGCAGACCGGCAGCGACGGCGCTTCGCCACGACGCGCGTAGGCGGCGGTGATCTCGCCCAGCCACGTCGATGGCTCGCGCGGCGAGGGGACGGTGATCGGCCAGGGCTCGTCGTCCTCGTCCTCGTCCTGGTCTGCATCCTCGTCCGCGCCGTCACCCTCCGCTTCCGCCGTGACGACCGCGCGCAGCGCAGCGTCGCCGTCGTCGGGGGCATTCGTGCAGGCCTTCCAGCACGTCTGCACCAGGCCCTTGGCGTGATCGACCGGCAGCAGGCGCGCGTGCACGTGCACCGCCAGCCACAGCAGCAGGAAGAGCTGGCCCTCGCTGAGCACATCGCCGATACGGCCCGGCACCGCGCCGCGCAGCAGGCGGGCGAGGTCATCGACGGCGTCGAGCTGGACGAGCAGGCGCTCCGGATCTTCGCTGGCGTCCTGCAGCCCGCGCGCCGCGCACGCCAGGGCCAGCGCCTGGCGCTGCATGAAGGTCACCCACAGCGAACGCTCGGGCGCGCTGTCGAGCCCCTCGGCGGCAGCGGCGAGCGCTGCCATCTCGAGGTGTTCGAGCACCTCGTGCAGCCAATCTGCGGCGGTCTGGGGCAAGGGCGCAGGCATGGTCGTGGGGGGTGTCCCTGGCCCGACTTTCGCCAGCGGGTTCGGCCTGCAACCACAAACCGAGGGTTTTCGCCGGCCGGGCTCAGGGCGCGCGCGGCATCGCTTCCCAGTCGCGCGTGCAGACCAGCGGGGCGGCGCCGATCAGGCCCTTGAGGCTGTCGTCGGTCAGGCGCACATGACTGCGCAGCATGGTGCCGTCGGCCTCCTGCACCGGCAGTACGGCGAGCATCTCGGGCTTGCCGAGATCGATGCCCGGCCATTCCGTCAGCACGGTCAGCAACGGCGCCGCGCCCACGTCGCAGGTCGCCGGGTGGACGATGATGAAGCTGCGGTCGGCGAGGCGGCGGATGATGTAGGCGCGCTGTCCGGAAGAGTCGAGCGGCAGGTACAGCACGATCTCGTCGTTGGCGATGCGCAGTCCGCGCACGCTGTAGACCGTGACGGGGTCGACCTTGTTCTTGACGCGCAGCGGCGGCAGGGCGATCGCCACGCCCGCGCCCGCCAGATCGGCAAAAGTCGCGGCGGTGATCAGCACCTGGCCGCCACTGGCCGCGCTCTCGATGCGCTGCGTGGTGTTCACTGCGTCGCCAAGCACGGTGTACTCCGAGCGCTTCGACGAACCGATGTTGCCGGCCACCACCGTGCCGGTGTTCAGACCGATGCCCATGTACAGCAGCGGCGCGCCGGCCGCGGCCTGGCGGCTGGTGAAGCCGGCCAGCTCGGTCTGCATGGCGAGGGCGGTCTGCACGGCGTTGGCAGCGGCTGCGCCCTTGTCGAAGGGGATGCCCCAGAACGCCATGATCGCGTCGCCCATGAACTTGTCGATGGCGCCGCCCTGCGCCTCGATGCACGGCACCATGCGGTCGAAGTAGCGGTTCATCAGCGCGACCACCTGATCTGGCGGCAGGCCCTCGGCCATGCGCGTGAAGCCGATCACGTCCGAGATCAGGATGGTGCTCTTGTAGATCTTGCCGCCCATCGCCAGGTCCATGTTGCCCGAGACCACCTGGTCGGCGAGCGGGCCGGGCAGGAAGCGGCGCAGATTGTTGCGCAGGGTGGTCTCCTGCTCGACGCGCGACAGCAGCAGCGCGTTGTGCAGCGCGATGGCGGCCTGCATGCTGACCGCGACCGCCAGCTCGAGGTCGTCCTTGGTGAAATTGCGCTGGCTGTCCGGCGTGTCGATCTGGAGCAGGCCGAGGACCTCCTCGCCGACCATCAGCGGGACCGACATGGCGCTGCGGATGTGTAGCGAGACGAAGGACATGTTCTGGTTGGCCAGCTCTTTCGCGTCCTGGTCGTTGAAGAGCAGGGCCAAGCGTGATTCCAGCACCTTCTTGCAGATGGTGTTGGACAGCGCGAGGTTCTCGGTCGCGCCCTTGCCGCGCTGGCGCATGGCGCGCGCCTCGAGCTTGGTCGCGTCCTTGCCCAGCATCAGGAAGCCGCGGTCCGCCTGCGGGAAGACCTCGAACAGGGTCTCGAGGATGCCCTCGAACACCAGGTCGAGCTTGGTGATGTTCACCAGCGCGTGCGAGACCTTGATGATGGCATTGAGGCGCGCAGCCAGCACCTCGGGGCTGCGCGCGGCGTTCTTCAGGTCGTCCACCGACATCACGATGCTCTGGCTGAGATCGTGCGCGTCGTCCTCGCCGGAGGTGAAACCGAAGATCGAGCTCGACTGACCGTCCTGCAGGCTGCGCAGCTGCACGCGCAGGCGGGTCTCGCCCAGGCGCACGACGTCGGAGTGCGCCAGGCGATGGGTGGTGATCTTCTGGTCGTTGACGTAGGTGCCGTTCGACGAGCCGTTGTCGATCACCAGCAGTTCGGTGCCGTTCCAGGTGAAGCGCGCGTGCTGGCGGCTGGCGTTGGGATCCGGCACCTCGAGCGAGCAGTCGGGGCTGCGTCCGCCAATCAGGTTGCCGGTAACCGGCACCACTGCGCCCGCTCGACCACCGGTGAGGAACACCAGTTCGTACATGGTCAGGACGGTACCTGCCTGCGGCGCGACGGGCAAGGGGGCAATGGCAGGCTTGGCGAAGGCGCGGCACTGCGGGCGCGGTGGAATGGCGCAAATGAGGCGGGCTGACGGCTGACGGCTGACGGCTGGCAGCTGACGGCTCGTCAAACCACGTGGGTCGCGCACTCTGCGGCAAGCAGGTGGTGCCCGGAGCGGCGCGCAGCGCCGCGTTGGCTGTCAGCTGTCCGCCGCCAGCCATCAGCCATCAGCCATCAGCCATCAGCCATCCCGCCTAATGCGTCCTCAGCATATACAGCACATACAGGATCGCCGCCCCGATCCAGCCGATCGCGCAGGCCACCATCCAGGCGATCTGCTTGCCGCGCATCCCTGCCAGGTCGTTCTCGAGGGAGGCGATGCGCTCCTTCTCGGCGGTGATGACGTTCATGATCTGGCTGCGCGAGGTCGGGATGGTGCCGGCGCCGGAGGCCACGTCGATGCGCAGCATCTCCATGTCCTTGATCACCTCTTCCGGCGACTGGTAGCGGTCGATCGGCTGCTTGGCCGTCATCTTGCGCATCACGCGCAGCAGGTCCTTGGGCAGGTCCTTGCGCAGGTCCTCGAGGCGCGGCGGCTCGGTCTCGATGTGGTCGCGCATGACCTTGCTGCATGAACCCTGGAACAGGGTCTTGGCGGTCAGCATGTGGAAGATCGACGCGCCCAGCGAATAGATGTCCGAGCGCACGTCGAGGTTGCGCTCGCCGCGCGCCTGTTCGGGCGAGATGTAGTCGGGCGTGCCGATGGTCGTGCCCTCCTGCATCAGTTCGGCGTCCCACACCGACTGGATGAAGCCGAAGTCGCCCAGCTTGATGGTGCCGTCCTTGGTCACCATGATGTTGGCCGGCTTGATGTCGCGGTGCACGATGTTGTGCGTGGCCAGGTACTTCAGCGCTTGGCAGGTCTGCATGCAGATGTCGATGACCTTGTCGACCGACAGCGCGCCCTCGTGGCGGATGAGGTCCTCGACGGTGACGCCGTCGATGAACTCCATCGAGAAGTAGTATTTGCCCTGGTACTTGTTGACGTCGTAGACCTGGATCAGGTTCTGGTGGCTGAGCTTGCCGGCCGCGCGCGCCTCGAGCAGGAAGCGCTTGCGGAACTCCTCGTCGTCGGCCCACTTGTTGTGCAGGATCTTGAGTGCGACCGTGCGGTGCATGGTCAGCTGCTCGGCGAGATAGACCTCGCCCATGCCGCCCTCGCCGATGCGCCGCACCAGTTTATAGCCGCCGATCTGCTTGTTGACCAGCATCCCGCCTTCGCTCTTGGCGCGCTCGTCGCGCATGATGCGGCGCAGCGCCTTGGTCAGGCGGTCGGCGGTGGTGACGTCGATGGTGCTCTCGCCGACCAGGATCTCGGCCAGGGGCTTGCGCGTCTCGCGCACCTTGTCCATGGCGGCGTCGAACTGGTCGGGCGTGATCAGCCGGCCTTCGATGGCCAGCTGCCCGTACCGGAAGTCCTCGTCGAGCTGCTCGGGGCCGTTGGTCTCTTTAGCCACAGATCGTCTTGCGCTCCCCGGTATTCGTGATGGGACCAGATGCCGAACGCGCGGCATCCGGCCGCGCAGGCAGAGCACACGGGCACAAGCCCACAGGTCAAGCCTAACCCCTGGCCCGGGAACCGAAATGTAGCTTTTGGGAGCAGGTGTCCGGGCCCTCACACACGCCCCGGGTGGGCTCGCCGCGGCAGCCCACAGCAGCGCCCGCGGGTAGGGTGGACGCAGGCCGCAGCGCCGGACCAGACACGGGGGTTGGACAGCGACCCGTAGGCCCGCACGGGCCTGCCGGCCTGCGTGCTTGCGGGCCGCTCCTGCCGGACCATCCTGCGCCCACCACCCCCGCTGGACCGGCCCATGAGCGAATCCTATCTCCCCACCCACGAATGGGCCCGCCAGGATGGTGCTCTGGTGGTCATCGGCCTGTCGCCCTTCGCGGCCGGCGAGGTCGGCGAGGTCATCCACATCGAGCTGCCCAAGGTCGGCGCGACCCTGACGCGCGGCACGGTGTGCGCGGAGATCGAGTCGGTGAAGTCGGTGAACGACTATTACAGCCCGGTCGATGGCGTGGTCGCCGAGGTCAATGAGGCGCTGCGCGGTGCCCCCGAGCAGCTCAACGCCGACCCGCTCGGCAAGGGCTGGTTCGCCAAGGTCAAGCCGCTCGGCGCGACGCCGCTGGCCGGGCTGCTCAGCGGACCGGACTACCAGAAGAAGATCACGAAGTAGCATGCCGCCGGGTTGGAGCACGCCCTGCGTCGATAGTTTCCGGGTGCCTCCAGTGCGCCTGAAGGGTGCGGAGTGCGGGGTGCGGAGTGCGGGGTGCGTGGGACACGGA
>JACDGQ010000190.1 GCA_013821615.1 Planctomycetota bacterium | reverse complement strand
TCCACAGCGCGTGCAGCGCGGTGACCGCGTCCGGCGCCGACGCCTGGGCGCGCAGCGGTGCGAGGGCCTTGACGTCGAGCTTGCCGGTGGCGGCGCGCTCGGCGAGCAGGCGGCGCGCGGTGCGCACGTACCACTCGTTGCGGTGCGCGTGCAGCGCGACCAGCTCCGCATCGGTCTTCGCGCCCAGGTCGACCTTCACCGGGTGCCAGGTCGCCGCCCAGGAGATGCGATAGATGCGCCCGTCAGAACGGTTCCAGCTCTCGTCGCGCGGAGTGTGGCAGTGCTGGGTGTCGCACCAGTCGATGGCGTAGGCGGCGCCGTCCGGGCCGTACTGCAGGTCGACGCCGAGCCAGCGCGGATCGGGGGACACCAGCATGTCGTAGCCGGCGTGCAGGGTCTCGTAGCCCGCGCCGCTGCGCACGCTCTCCTGGTGGTTGAGCTGCTGGCCGAACAGATTGAAGGTGAACATGTGGTCGCGGTAGATCTCGGGCCAGTTGTCACCCAGGTAGATCATCGCGCCGGCATGCGCGTGGCCGCCATAGACCGCGCCGCTGCCGGGCTTGCCCGCGCCGCCCTCGCCGTCGTCGTAGCGCGCAGAGGCGGGCAGGTAGTTGCGCAGCGCGGGCGCGAAGTCCGGCGCGTTGTTGTCGATGAACGGCGCGTACTCGGCGTTCACCTGGTTCCAGTAATGGCCATTGCGGATCACGTAGCTGGTGCCGCCGCCACCGAAGAAACTGCGGCAGTGGGTCATGAAGAGGTGGCCGACCTCGTTGAAGTCGATGCCCCACTGGTTGCTGCCGCCGTGGGCGAAGACCTCGAATTCCTTGCGTACGGGGTGGTAGCGCCACACGCCGGCGCGCAGCGGCGTGCGCTCCGCGTCGGGCGCCCCGGGCTTGCCGACGTTCGAGCGCGTGAACACGCCCTGGTTGCCGTAGAGCCAGCCGTCCGGGCCCCAGGTGAAGCTGTTCATGGTCTCGTGGGTGTCCTGATGGCCCCAGCCGTCGAGCACCACCTCGGGCGCGCCGTCCGGCTTGTCGTCGTGGTCGCGATCGGCGATGAAGAGCAGCTGCGGTGCGGCGCCGATGAAGACGCCGCCGTAGCCGACCTCGATGCCGCTGACCAGGTTGAGGCCCTCGGTGAACACCGTGCGCGTCTCGAGGAAACCGTCGCCGTCCTTGTCCTCGAAGATGACGATGCGGTCCTTGCCCTTGCCTTCGGGCTGCTTGTTGGGGTAGCTGTAGGCCTCGACCACCCACAGGCGGCCGCGCTCGTCGATGGCGAAGGCGATGGGCTGGCGGACATCGGGCTCCGCGACCATCAGCTCGGCCTGGAAGCCGTGCGTCAGCATCATGTCGCTGATCAGCTTCTGGGCTTCCGGATTGGCGATCGCCGTGGGCTTGGCCGGGTTGGGCCGCAGGTGCCAGAGCACCGCGCTGTCATTCTGGTGGGAGGCCGCGCCCTTGGCCGCTGACGGCGCGAAGGAGGGCTTCTTGTCGTGGAAGACGAAGTCGTCGAAGTTGAGGTGGCCCCAGCCACCCGTCGCCTGATCGACCAGGCGGATGCGGAGGTGCTTGCCCTTCCAGGCCGAGAGATCCACGGCGACGCGCTGCATGTCCTCGAGGTCATTACCGCCGCCGGTGAAGACCACCGTGCCGGTGCCCTCCTCGACCAGTTCGACGCGCAGGGTGGCGCGGTCGCGCCCGCCGCCGACCAGGAAGCTCGCCCACGGCTGGGTGACGGTGAAGGCCGGCGAGGTCAGCGTGCCCGTGCCCGCATCCAGGACGTGCTCATAGCCGCCGATCCAGAACTGGCCGGCGTGGCGGCTGGCCATGCCCGGCTTGCGCTGGCTGATGGTGTCGCCTTTGATCGGCTGGTCCGTGAAGGCGTCGCCGGTGGCGGTCCAGCCGGCGAGGGTACCGGTCTCGAAGTCGAGGTTGAGCGGCTTGCCGTCGTCGCCGAGCGGGCGGATGCCGGCGCTCGCGGTCGCAGGCACGTCCTGCACGCCCGGCAGCGCCGGTGGCAGTTCGGAGGCGCCGAGGTCGGTGAAGCGCAGGTTGCGGAACTGGATCTTCGCCGGACCGGGGCCGGCGTGCAGCTGCAGGCCGATGCGCCCGGCGTATTTCGCGGCGCTGCTCTGGTGGTCGTCGAGCGCGGCGAAGAGCGTGCCGTTGATCCAGGTCTCGAGGTGCGAGTTGGCGGCGTGCACGTGATACGTGTTCCAGCCCTCCTTGACCGGCACGCCGCGGAAGCTCTCGGGCGGGGCCAGCGGATCGACCCAGCGCCGGCCGTCGGGCGCGATCGAGCCGCGCGTGCCGCGCTCGGCGATCAGGGCGCGGCCGTTCTCCTCGTAGATGCGGCCCAGCCAGACCGCGCCGTCGTCGAGATCCGCCTGGTAGCCCTTGGCTTCGCCGTCTGGCAGGCGCTGGCTGCGGATCTGGATGCCGGAATTGGCGCTGGGCACGCCGCTGATGCGGTACTCGACGGTGAGGTCGAAGTCGCGGCCCTCACCCTTCCAGAACAGGAACTGGTTGCGCCCGAGCGACTGGCCCGCCGGGATCTCGCCGGTGAGCGCGCCGTCCTCGACGCGCCACCACGTGGCATCGCCTTCCCAACCACTGAGGGTGGTGCCGTCGAAGATGCTGCGCTCCTCAGCGGCCCACGTGCAGGCGCCGGCGGCGAGGAGGGGGATGAGCAGGAGGGGGCGGAGCATGTGGGCCTTTCGCTACGGGAAAACGCGTCGTGTCTTCGAGCAGGGTACGGGTCGCATCCGGTCGCCGTTGACCACCAGGCGATGCGCCGATCACCACGGTAAATACCACGGAAAATCGCACAAATCCACGAACGACCCGGCGCCCGGGCGAGGTCCGGCGGAATGCGTCAGGAAGGTGGCGGCGGATCGCGGCTCAGCTGCCGGAAGGGCTCCAGGCGCGGTGGCGCGCGCAGCGACGACGTGTGCAGGTGGGGCGCTGACGGAGAGGGCGCGCGTGCATGCCGACCTAGTGCGCCAGCGGCTTGGGCTGGGCCGCGTCGTAGCCGGCCTGGTCGACCGGCTGGGCGTGCTGAAGGTGGACGAAGGTGCCCTTCTTGTTGCCGACCACGACGTCGGGCAGACCGTCGCCGTTGAGGTCGCCGACCATCACCTGGGTGCCGACGCCGCTGGCGTCGTGGATGAGGTGCGGGACCCAGTCGATCGCGCCACCCGGCCCGCGCACCAGCTTGAACCAGTACAGCACGCCGGTGAACTCCGCGTCCTTGGCGCCGTGCGGACCGTGCGACCACCAGCGCCGGCCGGTGACGATGTCCTTCAGCCCGTCGCCGTCCATGTCGACCAGCTGCAGCGCGTGCAGCTCGGAGAAGTGCACGCCATAGCGGTTCTCCTCGGGCTTGTCGCCCATGATCAGGTGGCGGGTGAAGCCGTGGTCGGCGTTCTGCTCGAACCAGGCCAGGCCGTAGTCGTGTGCGGCGAGCGAGGTCACCACGTCGGCGCGGCCATCGCCGTTGACGTCGTAGACTTCCATCTGCGCGCCGCCGCCGCCGAAGTCGACTGGGTGGAAGGCCCACTGCGGATCGCCGCCCAGGTCGGACGGCTGCTCCCACCAGCCCTCGCGCATGAGGATGTCCTTGCGCCCGTCTCCATTGAGATCGCCCACACCCAGGCCGTGGGTGAAGCGGCCCCAGCCGCCCTTTGCTGACACCGGGTGGAAAGCCCACGGCTTGGCCGGGGCCGCCCAGTCGACGCAGGCATAGCCGACCTGGCCGGCGCTGATGCACAGCAGCTCGGAACGCGCGTCGCCGACCACGTCGCTGAAGGCCGGCGACTCGTTGTCGACGGTGTCGAAGACCTGATGGCGGGCCCAGGCCCCATCCTTGCCCGGACCCGGGTTCTCGAACCACGACGCGTCCTTGCCGGGGAAGCCGACGATGACGATGTCCTGGTTGCCGTCACCGTTCAGATCGCACGCCCAGGCGAAGAAATTGTCGGAATAGCCGTGCGGGTCGAAGGCCTTGGCCGGGTAGTACTCGTGGCGCACGGTGAAGCCGGGGCCCTGGTACCAGTACGGCCCTGAGACCACGTCCAGGACACCGTCATGGTTGAAGTCGCCGAAGGCAGCGCCTTCGCTGAGGAACTGGTCGCTCAGGCACTGGGTGGTGAAGGTGCGCAGGCTCGGTCCGTCCGCGGCCGGCGCCCAGGTCACGGCCAGGGCAAGTGCGCATCCGACCAGGCGCCGTAGGATGGAAGAACCGGAATGCGTGCGTGTTGGGGACATGCTGGAGATGGGTATACCCGCGACGCGACCCCGTCCATGAGGTCTTTTGCAGGTTCATTGAGGTTTTTCACCAGTGGTACGTGGGCGTTCGCGCCCATCACCCACACCGGTCCTCGGACCCCGGCCAGGATCTGGCCTGCTGCGGCCACCACGCATGATCAGCACTCGCCGCAGCACCGGCGACGGAGCAAGCCATGACCGCACCGACCCTGACCGACGTGCAAATCATGATCGACACACTCTTCGCCAAGCTCGACAAAGCGGCCTCGGGCGGCGAGCTGACGCGCTACCAGCACGCCCTGCGCATCCAGATCTCGCGCAAGCGCAGCATGGGCGGGACGCTCACCGCGCGTGAACGTGAGCTGGTGGCCGCGGTCGGTACCATCACCCCGGCACGACGCGGCCATCCGTTGCTGATGCTCATCGTCATCATCGTCCTGGCGGCGGCCGCGCTGGTCCTCTACCGCAGGTTTTCACCGCCTGCCCCGGGAGTGCCAGCCGCCCTTCCGGCACCCCCGGCGGACGGACGGTAGGAAGCCCGCGGTCGCGCTGAAATCGACGGCCCATGGTTGGGCGCAGGTGCTGTGCGACAATTGCCTGTCAGGTCTCGGCTGGTACGGTCGCCATCCATGTCCGTGCGCACCTTCGCCGCCGTGCTCCTCGACCTCGATGGCACGCTCATCGATTCGGAGCCCTGCCACGTGCGTGCGCACCGCCGCTTCCTGTCGAGCAAGGGTCTCGACGTGCCGGAGGCGCGCCTCTATGACAACATCGGCAAGAGCGACGCCCGCCTGTTCCAGGACCTGATGCAGGAGCACGGCCTGAGCGAGGACGTCGAGGAGTGGAAGCTCGCCAAGAGCGAGATGCTCATGGAGATCCTGCGCAGCGAGGGCGTAGCGCTGCGCTCGGGCGCCCGCGCCCTGCTCGAGCACGCCTGGTCCGAGGGTCTGACCTGCTGCGTGGTGACCTCGTCGCCGCGCGCCGTCGCCGCGCTCGCCCTCGAGGCCGTCGGCTTGACCGCGCGCCTGCCGATGCGCGTATGCTTCGAGGACAGCGCTCCGCGCCACAAGCCCGACCCCCATCCCTACGCCCTCGCCGCGCAGCGCCTCGGCGTGCCCATCGAGCGCTGCCTGGCGATCGAGGACAGCCTCAGCGGCATCGCCTCGGCGCACGCCGCCGGTGCGATCGTCATCGCCGTCGACGGCCACGCCAGCGAGGCCGACCAGATCGCCGCCGGCGCCGGCCGGGTGGTGCACTGCCTGAGCGAGCTGCTGCCGCTCAACCGCCAGCCGGGGGCGACGTCGTCGTTCAGGCGGACGGTGAAGAAATAGTCGGAGAGTCCGGGAGTCCGGGAGTCCGGAAATCTCGTGGGCAGGGAAGTGCATGGCGCCAGAGTGGCGGGGCGGGCGTTTCCGCGGGCCTCGACTTCCGGACTTCCGGACTTCCGGACTTCCGGACCAGCCGCTAGGCTGCCCACATGCCCGAGATCCCCTGGTGGCAGGCCGCCTTCGCCGCCGGATATGAGCAGGTCTACGCCCACCGCAACGATGCCGCCGCCGCCGCCGAGATCACCGGATTGTTGCCGCGCCTCAGTCGGGCGCCCGGCGCGGTGCTCGACGCGGGGTGCGGCAATGGCCGGCACCTGCAGGCGCTGCGCGCTGCGGGGCTGAGCGCCTTCGGATTCGATCTGAGCCCGCAGCTGCTTGCCAGCGCCCGCATCCGGACCTCCTGCCAGGGGCGGCTGGTGCGCGCCGACATGCGTGTGCCACCGCTCGCCGGCGGGTGGGGGGCGATCGTGCTGCTGTTCACCGCCTTCGGGTATTTCGACGATGCCGCCAACGCCGCGCTGCTGCGGCGCCTCGCCGGCATGCTCGCGCCCGGCGGCTGGCTGGTGCTCGACCTGCCGGAGCCCGTTCGTCTGCGCGCCGGCCTGGTCGCGGCGAGCGAGCGCAGCGGCTGCGATGGCCTGGTCATCCGCGAACGGCGCCGCCTGGTCGGCAGCCGGGTCGAGAAGGACGTCACCATGACGCGCGCTGGCGAGGTGCTGACGAGTTGGCGGGAGAGCGTGCGGATCTACGAGGCCGCCGAGATTGCCGCACTCGCAGGCGCCGCCGGAGCGACCCTGGTCGAAACCTGGCCCGGCCTGCGCGGACCGGTGAACGACGAGGGTCGCCACGTCCACTGGCTGCGCCGCTAGCGGGGCGACCGTCCGGGCCATTCCTGGGAC
>JACDGQ010000189.1 GCA_013821615.1 Planctomycetota bacterium | reverse complement strand
GCCGTGCGGTCGCGTCGCCGACCGCGCGCAGGCGCCGCGCGGCGAGGTCGGCGAGGCCGTCGACATGGTCGATGACCAGGCCCTGCAGCGGATCGTAGAGCAGCGCATTGACGGAGAAGTCGCGGCGCTGCACGTCAGCGACCGCGCTGGTGAAGGCGATCGTGGTCGGCCGCCGCCCATCGATGTAGGCGCCGTCGTGGCGGAAGGTCGCGACCTCGACGTTGGCCCCGCCGGGCGCGACCACGATGATCACGCCGAATTGCCGACCCACCGCGACGGTGCGCCAGCCGGCGGCCGCGGCGCACGCTTCGACCTGCTCCGGATGGGCGTTGGTGGCGACGTCGGCGTCGTGCACCGCGCGGCCGAGCAGCAGGTCGCGGACGCAGCCGCCGACGAGGTAGGCCTCGTGCCCCGCTGCGACGAGAGCGCGCACGATGGGAATCGCATCACGCCAGGGGGGCTGGTCCGCTGGACAGGTGAGCGGCCGGCTGATGGCTGATGGTCGTTGGCTGATGGCTGTCCCCTGACCAGGAGCTGGGCGCGCACCGCGTCGCGGTGAAACCACCGGTGAGTTCTGATCGGGACCATCCCGACCGCTGCAAATCCCGCTAGGCTGTCGCCACCAGCTGCCAGCCGTCAGCCGTCAGCCGTCAGCCGATTTTCAGCTCGGCAGACTGATCGGCATGATCAGATACGTCGCATTCGCCTCGCGCATGATCAGGCCGCGGCTCAGCTCGATCGCCATCTTATCGCCCTTGAAGACCTTGAGCACGTCGCTGAGGTACTGGGCATTGACGCCGAGTTTGAGCGGCGAGCCCTGGTAGACGCAAGGCACCGGGATGCGCGCGCTGCCGTTGGTGTAGTTCAGGTTGCTGAACACCGCCTGATCCTTGTCCAGGCTGACCACGATGCCCTTGCTGGTCGAGCTGGTCATCAGCGCGGTGCGGCGCACCGCCGAGGCGAGTTCGGCGGCATCGAAGGTGACTGCGCTGGGCGCGGACTGCGGCAAGGCGTTGCGGTACGAGGGGAAGTTGCCCTCGACCAGCCGGCTGGTGAGCTCGACCTGCAGGCCACCCTGGACGGAGAGGCGCACGAACACCAGTTTGCCCGAGAACGCGAGGTCGACGCGCTCCGAAGGCATGCCGGCGAGAATGCGCTGCAGGTGGTTGATGGTCACCGCGGGGATGACCGCCTGCACGGCCTCGCCACCGGGTGCGAGCTTGAAGGCATCGCTCTTTTCGACCGCTTCGCAGAGCATCTTGCCGTCGGTGGCGGCGAGTATGACCTCGCCATGGCCGATCGAGACGAAGATCCCGGAGAGCACGGCGCTGGTGCGATCCTTGTCCATGCCGAACACGGTCTGGCGGATCATCTCCTCGAAGCGCGGGCCGCGCAGCGTCACGTAGGGCACGTCGGTGGGGAAGAACTGCACCGGCGGAAAGGTCTCGCCGACCACTGCCGGGATCTGGTAATCGCCATCGGCGAGGGTGATCTGCAGCTGGCTGCTCTCGGCCTTCTGATCCAGCCGCAGGTTCACCGACTGCGAGCGCGACTCCTTGAGGATCGCGGTCAGCTGGCGCGCCTGGACCACCGCCTGGCCGGGGCTGTCGACGACCACCCCGCGCACCAGGGAGCGCAGACCGACCTGAAGGTCGGTGGCGATGATGTCCAGGTGGTCCTTCTGGCCATCGAAGAGCAGGTTGGTGAGGATCGGCTTGGCGCTGTTCGAAGGCACCACCGCATCTGCCGCCTGGATGCCTGCGAGCAGGTCATTGCGGTCGCAGCGCAGGGAGAGGGGGGTGGATGCGGGTTTTTCCATGACTGATAGACATCCTAATCGTCATCCTCCGCATGTCAAAAGCGGCTAATTCCAGGTAAGCATTTGCGCAACCGCAGCTTGGATATGTCGAAAGCGATGGGGTGAAGAATCCGGTCCTGGGCTGCAAGGGGGGGTTTCCGCCCTGTTCGTCCGGCAGGGGGGGTGGGCGTGGCGAAAACGTCGGAAACCCCTCGAGTATGCGACCGGTTCCGGGAAGCCGCTGTCCGACTTCAGCCAGGGGTGCTCCAGAACCTCCAGGATCGGCATCGGCAGGTGTGGCTGACACGCTGTCAGCGGGTGAGGTGCCCAGCTCGGGAAGCCGCTGGCAGCTGTTGCCGCTTGTCCCAGGGGGCGGATGATCCGTTCATGGTGCGACCCGGGCAGCTCGTCTCCGGCATCCTGCTCGCAGTGGCGGTACTGGCCACCAGCGGGTGCGCAGACGCCATCTTCGGGGTCCTGCTGGCGCCCGATGAAGTGGTTGGCGGTGCGGCTAACGCGGTCGCATCGAGCGGTGCGCAGGTGCTCAACAGCGGTAGCCTGAGCGACCTCACCGACAGCGCCCAGACGTTGTCCGACCTCGATCGCATCATCAAGGAGAACCCGCAGAATTCCGACCAGCTCAGCGAGCTGCGCAACTCGTTGGCCGCGCAGGAGCCAACGGGCGCCAACGCGGCGGCGACGAGCGCGATCTGGGAGGGCAAGCCGGTGGGCCGGCGCACCATGGATCAGACCACGCATACCCCGGTCAGCCGCCGTGGCCGCCCGGACCAGCTGCATCTCGATGATGATCACGAGATCCTGATGCGCACGCGTCGCGCCAAGGAGCGTCCCGACACGCTGCCCGAGGGCAGCGCGCTGCGTGGCGAGGGCGAGTCGTCGTTCGCGATGAGCCTGGAGCCGATCCGGCTCAGGTGAAGCGGGGCGGCCTCAGGCCGAAGCGCTGCCCGACTCCGGGACCTCCGGACGTCCAGTATCAGCACTGCCGTCCGCACGTCCGGATTCCCCACTCGCCGTATCCGTGACCGCGAGCAGTCCGTCGAGCACATGCTGTTCCTCCGCCGGGGTCATCTGCGGGTCGCGGACGCGGTAGCGCAGGTCCTTGACGCGGTCTCCGAGCACCAGCACGGCGTCGTTCGGCCCGCGTTCGACGGTGATGAACTGCAGTTTGCGCGCGCGCACCAGCGCCAGCGCCACGACGTAGGCCAGGCACTGCTGGGCGCGGCTGCGCGAGTCCTTGAGATTGGCGAAGATCTGGCCCAGGGTCTCGGCGTTGAGGCGGAAGGCCTTGCGTTCGTTGCCGGCCTCGGGCACGCGCGTGCGCCACCAGCTCAGGTAACGCTGCTGGTCCTCGGCGTCCCAGGCTTCGACGGAGAAATCGCGGCGCACGAAGCCGCCTTCCTCGAGCAGCAGCGCGGAATGGCACCATTCGCCCGGCGCCAGCACCCGGCCACTGCTGCAGCAGGCGAGGCGGGGGGCGACGATCTTGCCTTCCCAATCCATGGAGTCTCCGCGGGTGAGCCTGGAGTGTAGGCTGGCTGTTTCAGGGACAAGGCGGGAGCCGAAGGCGGTGGGGGTTGGGAGGGGAGGTACGGAGTGCGGGGTGCGGGGTGCGGAGTACGGAGTGCGAGGATTTTTCCGCTCAGGTCGTGCTTGCAATGCACCACGATCGCGCGGAGATCTCTGTCCGCACTCCGCACTCCGCACTCCGCACTCCGCACTCCGCACTCCGCACTCATCACCCCCGCATCACCGCCTCCAACTCCTTCACCGTCTTCGGTATGTCCTTCGTCAGCTCATCACAGCCGTCAGCGGTGATCAGCAGGTCATCCTCGATGCGCACGCCGAAGCCTTCGTCCGGCAGGTAGATGCCGGGCTCGTTCGAGATGACCATGCCGGCCTTGAGCGGCTGCGTATAGTCGGCGGGATCGTGCACGTCGAGGCCGATGTGGTGCCACAGGCCATGGTGGCGGATGAAGCCGGCATCGATGATCGGCTTCCAGGCGATGTCGTTGAGTTCCTCGCGGGTCAGGCCGGGGCGGGCGTGGGCGCGGCCGAGCGCGTTGCAGTGCAGCACCAGCTCGTAGACCTCGCGGAAGCGCTTGTCGCTGAAGCGGCCGTGCTGCGGCACGGTGCGGGTGACGTCGGCGCAGTAGCCGCCGGCGGTGGCGCCGGAATCGATGAGCAGCGGCGCACCCTTCACCAGCGGCTGGTCGTTGTACGGGTAATGCAGGGTCGCGCCGCCGACCGCCGAACCGACGATGGGCGGGAAGGCGAGCGGGCCGTACGCGGCCTTGCGGTAATGCATGACCAGCTCGGACGCGACCTCGGCCTCGTTCTTCAGCTTGGGGATGCGCGGCAGGGTGGCGAGCAGGCCGCTGCGGGTGATGGCGATGGCGCGGCGCAGCCAGGCGACCTCGTCGGCGTCCTTGAACATGCGCTGGTTGACCAGCGCGGGCTCGGCGTTGACCAGGGTGATGCCCTTGAGCTTCTTCTTCCAGAACGCGAACTGCTCGGCCTGGAAGCCGGGTTCACGCTCACGCGTGCACATCGCCAGGCGGTTGCCGGCGCGCTTGGCGGCGGCGATCACGCGTTCCTCGAGGGTGTCGCGCGCGGCCACCGCGTGCACCCCGTGGGCGCGCCGCGCCTTGGCGTCGGGGCCAAGACGCGGACCGTCCCAGATCACGCGCTTGGGGTCGCCGGCGTCGAGAAACAGAGTGTCGCGCGGTTCGCGCGTGGGATCGACCAGCAGCGCCGCCTCGGGCTCGGCGCAGCCGCTGTAGTAGTCGAACCACTGGTCCTGGCGCACCGTGCGCAGGCGGCCTTCGTCGCAGCCGACGAGCAGCAGCGGCAGCGGGCGGTCGCCGAGATCGCGCAGCAGCTTGGCGGCCCCGGCGCGGCGGCGGCGGTAGGTGGCGAGGGGCAGGGCGAGGCCGCGGATGATCATGGCGTGGTCGGCATCAGAGGTGCGGGAGCTGGGCGGCGGGGAATCGCCGCGGTCGCACGCGCAGGTTGCCGCGAGCGTAGCCGCCCGTGCACAGCGACCCAAGCGTGAAATCGCCGCAGGCGCGCAGCCGTGCAGCCGTCTCCAGCGCTGGTGGCGCCGTACCGCCGGGAAGCTTGTGGATGGCGCGCGGAAGCGAATTGAACCGCGACCAGGGGGGGCCATCATGCGCCCACCATGCCCAGCCTCGCCGACCTCCTCGCCCTCGCCCATGCGCTCGGCGCCCCCGCCGCCGACGCCGCCATCCTCGGCGAAGGCAACATTTCCGCGCGCCACGACGCCGCCAGCTTCCACGTCAAGGGCAGCGGCTGCGCGCTCGGCACCATGACCGCGGACGACTTCGTGCACGTGCGCTTCGCCGAGCTGCTGCCCCTGCTCGATGATCCCGCCGCCGACCTGGCGCGTGTCGGCGCCGCCTACGCCGCGGCCAAGGTCGATCCCGCCCAGCCGCGCAGGCCATCGGTCGAGACCGTGCTGCACGCGGCGCTGTTGAACTACCCCACGGTCGCGGTGGTGGCGCACACCCACCCGACCGCGGTCAACAGCCTGACCTGCAGCCCGCGCTGGCGCGAGCTGCTCGCCGGCCGGCTGTTCCCGGACGAGGCGGTGGTCCTGGGCCGCGACTCGGTGTTCGTGGACTACGAGGACCCAGGCGTGGTGCTGGCGCGCGCCATCCGCAGCGGCGTCGACGCCTACCGGGCGCGCCACGGCGAGCTGCCGAAGGCGATCTACATGCAGAACCACGGCTTCATCGCCCTGGCCGCCACCCACACCGAGGCCGGCAACATCACCGCGATGGCGGTGAAGGCCGCGCGCATCCGCCTCGGCGCCCTCGCCGCGGGCGGCCTCAACCTGCTGCCCGCCGCGGTCATCGACCATCTGGTGGCGCGGCCGGACGAGCAGTTCCGCGCGCGCAGCCTGACCAGCCGCTGAGCCAGCCCGCCGCCCTCTCATCGCCTGCGCCCCGCCGGAGCCTCCATGCCGTCGCCCGTCCGCTTCATCGCCATCGACCTGGGCGCCGAATCCGGGCGCGTGATCGTCGCCACCCTGGCCGGCGGCCGCATCGGCCTGGAGGTCATGCACCGCTTCGCCAACGGCCCGATCACGGTCGTCGATGCCGACGGCGAGAGTCTGCGCTGGGACCTGCCCGCGACCTTCCGCAACATCACCGACGGCTTGGCAAAAGCCTTCGCCAGGTACCGCGACATCGCCGGCATCGGCGTCGACACCTGGGGCGTGGACTACGGCCTGCTCGATGACGCCGACCGCCTGGTGACGCTGCCCTTCAACTACCGCGACCGCCGCACCCAGGAACCCTTCGCGCAGCTGCACGCGGACATCCCCGAGGCCGAGATGTTCGCGCGCACCGGCGTGCGGCCGATGGCGATCAACACCCTCTACCAGCTCGTCGCGCACCAGCGCCGCCGCCCGCAGGACCTCGAGCGCGCCGCCTGCCTGCTCACCATCCCCGACCTGCTGCACTTCTGGCTGAGCGGCGAGAAGCGCAGCGAGTGGTCGATCGTCGGCAGCACCCAACTCGCCCGCGCCGGCCTGCCCGAGTGGGACCTCGCGCTGCTCGCGCGCCTCGGCCTGCCGGCGCGGCTGTTCCATCCCATCGCCCGGCCCGGCACGGTGCTCGGCCGGCTGCGTCCGGAGCTGTGCGCGCGCTTCCAGCTCAAGGC